>JBJFHC010000293.1:0-7258 GCA_051893275.1 Erysipelotrichaceae bacterium
AATTATCACAACGTTTTCTTCCTTGTTTTTATTTCCGATTTCTGGAAGCAGCACATCAAAATAAACCGGATAGCTTAGTAACACAACACTGGAAGCACAGAGACATTTAATAGCCTTATAATTATTTCTTTTCTTTTTCCTGGGCTTAAACTGTTTAACAGTATCCCGATTATATTCATCCCGATGAATATGAAATTCATCTGGTATCCTGTTATATTCATCCATAAATTACTTCTGATGCACATCAAGCTGAGGATAAGGAATCTCAATCTTAGCTTTCTTAAAAGCTACCAGCAGTTCTCTGTTTAAAATACGCTGTCCCTTATAAATATCTTTTTCATCCACCTCAACCACAAATTTCAAAGTAACACCTGAAGCATCCAGAGATGAAATACCAATATATTCTGGCACAGAAGACATCAGATCCTTATGCAGACTGTATATGTTTCCCATCATTACAGGAATATTCTCTTCAAGCTTCTCAATATCGGTTTCATAAGAAACCTGAATCTCTGATATGGCTTTGGAAGCATTATCGGAACGATTAAGAATATCCTTCATATTACTGTTGTTGATGATTTTAACATTGCCGCCGGCATCTACTATTGAAGTAGTTCTGATGCCAATTGAACTCACTGTACCTCTAAAACCATTTACTTCCACAATATCATTAACGTTATACTGATTTTCTACAATCATAAATAAACCGGTAATTACATCTTCAATTAAAGACTCAGCACCAAAACCGATCACCAGGGCAACAATCCCCAGAGATGCCACTATAGTTGATACATCGACGCCAATTATATTTAAAGCGAAGCATACCGCAAAAATCATAGATGCATAGTTCACAAAACTCTTAATAATAGTAAGCATCGTCTTAATACGATTATTGCGTGCTGGTATAAAGCTTACTATCAGATTGAATAGACTGCAGACTATATAAACCATCAGAAGCATTATAGCCAGTTTAAAAAGCATATCATAACTGAAAGAAAAACTGCCGAAAAGCTCCTCAAACGACGCAAAAACGTTTGTTACCAGAGACAGTTTCATTAGTATCAGCAGTACAATAATCGAAACAATAAACTGAATAAACTTCTTAGACTTCATATTACACCCTTAAAACCTATTTATACCCGTTTATCATAGCTCATACAAAAATACCAGCACAATAACACCAAGGTATAGTATTGGGATAGTCAAGAAAAAAAGAGCTTTGATAATACTCAAAACTCTCATTAATCAGCTTTAAAAGATTCCTTAACCACCGAAGTCAGACCTGTCAGATTCTGCAGATCACTTGGTACTATCAGCTTGGTTGCCTGACCATCAGCCATCTTCTCTGTAGCTTCCATTGAACGGATAGCCAGATATTCCTTTGATGGTTTTGCCTCGTTGACAAGACGGATTGCCTCGGCCTTGGCTTCAGCCATTTTCTTGATAGCCTCAGCTTCACCCTGAGCCTCTCTGATCATCTTTTCCTTAACCGCATCAGCCCTTAAGATTGCCGATTCCTTTTCACCTTCTGCACGGGTAATTGCGGACTGCTTCTCACCTTCGGCCTTTAAGATAGCCTCACGTTTTTCACGCTCAGCCTTCATCTGCTTCTCCATGGCATCCTGTATAGACTTTGGAGGAGTGATGTTTTTAACCTCAACACGGGTAACCTTGATACCCCATTTATCCGTAGCCTCATCAAGAATAGTTGTAATCTGCCCATTAATCAGATCTCTTGAAGTAAGTGTTTCATCAAGAGTCATAGTACCAATGATGTTACGCAAAGTTGTAGCACTCAGATTCTCAATAGCGGCAATTGGTCTTTCAACACCATAAGTCATCAGTTTTGGATCCTGCACATAGAAGAACACAATTGAATCAATCATCATCGTGACATTATCCTTGGTAATAACCGGCTGCGGTTCAAAATCCGCAACCTGTTCCTTTAAAGAAATACGGCGCACTACCTGATCAACAATCGGCATCTTTATATGCAGACCGGCATTCCAGGTGGTAAAATACTTGCCCAGCCTTTCCACTACATAGGCATTGGCCTGCGGTACAATTTTAACGCAGGAAACAATAAGCAGTATTACCAGAATAATCACAATTAAAAATATAATAAAACCTAACATTATCTCCTCTTTCCGCCAGCCGATATGCCGGCCATTACAATACATATTGACACCAGAATAAATACCAGAAAATTACCAGTCCTTAAAATTCGTCCGGACATTCCTATTACCAGCGCTATAAACATCATAATAAATAACGCCAGAAAAATACCGGCAATCAGGTTAAAAACCTGGTTTTTAGTATTTTTTTCGGTTCTGGAATAAGAAATACGCTTATTATAGCTGGAGTGAATTCTTTCATGCTCACTTTTAAGTTTCTTTGCATCATCCAGATCCCAGGGCGAAATACGGCTTTCCAGCCTTCTCTGTTTGGCCAGCCAGTCATCTTCACGGTTTTCGAATTTCTTTAAATCATCCATTTTTACTCCTTGTGTCTATTTTAAAATAAGTTATGGAGTAATTGCACGCAATCTTATTCACAATATCTAAATTAAACCCATTTGTCTTAAGTTCAGCCAACATACCACCATCAAAATACTCATCATAAGTCGATAGAACATCAAGAAGCTCAAAAACATCGTCCAATTCACATAAAGCCAGAGAATAAGTTGTATTCCTCTTATCCTTTTTGGCAAAACTGTGAGCCGCATTTAAAGAACAAGAGGCTCTTAAACAGGCCCTGCCCTTAATAAACTCACTTATATATTTGACTGTATTCATGCCGAAATCGGCATTGCTTAATTCCTTCAAGCCAATAAGATCAACAACACCGATAAAATCATCAAGATTATCCAGATATTTACGGCTCAAAGGATAAAGTCCTTCATTAAACAGTTTTATAATTATATCCTTTTTCTGTTCCAGAGCTCTAAGTGCCACCTTTAACGTTTTATCCAGACGATGGTAATAATCCTCAACATTCTTTGCCTTATTATAGATGCGTCCAAGATTTACTGAAACCGAACCAATCGAACCATTGTCTTCCTTATAGCCATAATAAGAAGATGTTTTATTATCATGTCCATTAATCATGTTCTTAAATATGGCTTCTTCATAAATAAGTTCCCGGTTTTTAAGCTCACCCGCTACACTGTAACAGATAATCGGATAAGAAAACCTGTTGCCTACCGAATCACCCTGAAGCATTATTTCCTTTATAGCCCTGTTAATCATATCCATTTCTTCCTGATACTCATCATCGCAAAGATTTAGACAAAGACAGGTAAAAGGTGCCACATAGCCCCAGCGGGTAGTGACATTTAATTCAAAAATCAGTGTCTGAATATTCTGCTTAACCTCATCATAGCTGAGCTTATCTTTCCGGACAAAGCGGGACATCAGCGTATCAAAATCATTTATGCTGATTGATCCGGCCCATTCATACTGCACTACTTCAATATATTTTAGAAGCTGCGAAATAAAAGTAGACACATGACGGGCACTGGCTGAATAAGCCATGCCATTCACGCCGCCAAAGCCTTTATTGAGCATTTTATTTAAAGACAGTCCAACATTCTCCCCCGCCAGCATTGAAAGATCATGCAGATAAATGTCTCCCTTCACATGTGCTTCCTTTACCTGTTTATCATAAATATCATCAAGCCAGTAGGAAGCGGTAACTGAAGAAGAATTAGAAGCAATCAGACCGCCAATTGAATAGGGCTTAATAAACTGCTCAGTCTTATGGTCAAGATATGAATCAACAACACCCTTATATTCATCCATGGCCATTTCGATATTTCTGGATTTCTCACGCTGTTTACGATAAAGAATATAGGCCTTGGAAACATCCCAGTAGCCATTCAAAGACAGAGTTTCCTCCACCAGATCCTGAATATCTTCAACATTGATTAAACCATCCATTATTTTTTCATCAAAACGGCTGGTAACCTTTAAAGCCAGGGTCTCGATAATGCTTGGGTGATAGCTTCTTCCAGTCGCATCAAAAGCCTTGGTTATTACCGTTACTATCTTATTTAAATCAAAATCTACAACACTTCCATCTCTTTTTACTACCCGAAACATCTTATCCACCTATAACCACATTATCAATATATTTATCAAGAATAACTTTAATATTATTTATTTCATCTTCTTTCAGCATCTGAATACTTGTATCAATACAGCTGTCAGTTTCCCTGAGTCTGATTAAATTAAGCTTTTTTATCCCCTTAAGCCATGAACCCAGATCATCATAATCAATATCGCTGCTTCTTAAAAGAAGAGAAAACTCATAATCTATCACATCTTTTTTCAAATAATCTATTGTCCTGTTCAAACCAGAAAAATCAAATTCATCCAGACCGATACAGGCTGCATAAATATCTCTTGAACCCATAATATTTATTTCCAGCTTATCAATAAGTTCCAGATCAACCGCCTGTTTTATTTTTTCAAATAAAGAACCATTGGTGGACAGCTTAACATTTAAACCGAGTGCCTTTATTTCCTTCAGCAGCTGAAAAATGCCTTCATGAAGCAAAGGCTCACCACCCCTGATGCATACTCCCTGCAGCATGCCCGAACGTTTAGACAAATAATCTATAATTTCTTTGACTGATTTGTACTTCTGCGTAGAGCTTAAGAATACCAGATTTTTATTTGTACAGTGGCCACACCTGAAGTTACAGCCACCCGTATAAATCACCGAACAGCTTAAATCATCATAATCATTAAAACTTAAAGGCTTAAAATCACAGATCTGCAGATTATTAATATCAATTGTCGTACTGGAATATTCCTTGGCTTTATCAAGAATATGTGAAAGAACTTCCTGATACTTATCAAAGTCATTGATATCAATATCCTCCGCCAGATAATTCAGATATTCCTGCCTGATCTGATAAAGACTTGGCATCAGATCCCTTGTCTTCTGGGTTGTATAAAGTTCTTTGGCTCTTTTATCCTTTTTAGAGTCGGCAATATGCACAAAACCATTTTCTTCAAGCTTATAGATAGCCTTGGTAATCGATCCTTTGTCAAAACCCCCATCCTGAGCCAGCTTATTCAGCATCAGTCCCTCATCTTCATAAATAGAAATCAGAAAAATAAGGCCAGAATAAGAAAGCCCATAAGCACTAAGGACTTTGTCATAATATTTCTGGTTGCAGCGAAAAAGCGCAGCCGATAATAAATCCAGATAATTACCTTCCATCAGACATCCATATATTCAAAAGGCAGCCACACTTCGGTAATACGGCCCAGGAAATCTACCGATACCTTGGCATTACGGTTCCTTGGATCCATTTTGATAATCTTGGCTTCCATTTCCTTCAAAGGACCAGAGACTATCTTTACTCTGTCATTCTCCTTAATGGCTTTAGACATATCTACAATCCCGCCACAGTCCATAATACGTTCAGCATAGCTTAAATCATAACCAGTAAGTTTTCCTTCATCATTGTTTCTGTCCAGAACTCTGAAAGAAACACCATCTATTCTTAAGTCATAGACATGATCACCCTTTGGAAGATAGATAAACAGATAAGAACTTAACATCTGTTTCTGAATAACCGACTTAACGCCATTAACTGATTTATGCTGATACTTCAAAATAGGCAGACAGAGAAGCTGCTCATATTTATCATTGAACTTATTCGCAATTATTACTTCCATCCCATAGAGCACAAACAGACAATAAACATCCATACCCTCATTTTTAAGGGTATCACGCCGTTTAGATAATTCTTCTGTGAACTCAAATTCCATTAACATACTAGCTAATTTTACTAAAAATATTGAAAAGAGGCAAAAAAAGAAGTATCATTATATGGCATTAAAGGAGTATTATGCTGAGAGTTATACTGATTATTGTATCTGTTCTATTAATCCTTATCTCACTATTACAGGGTGGCAAGTCTGATGGACTTAGCGCATTCACCGGTTCAAGTGACTTAGGTTTATTCCAAAATATGAAAGAAAGAGGCCCTGAAAAAGTAATTTCCAACATTACAATGGCCCTGGGAATAATCTTCTTTGTACTGGTAATTGTCATTAGAATAGTTGAATAAGGGTTGATACTAACCCTTTTATTTTTAGCTTATGATTAAAGAAATAAATGTAAATCGCAAGGCTTACCACGATTATGAAATAATCGACAAATATGAAGCCGGACTATCACTCCTGGGATCGGAGATTAAATCGATCAAAAAAGGTAAAGTTCAATTAAAAGATTCCTTTATCTCTTTTATTCATAATGAAGCTTATATAAAAGGAATGCATATCGCCAGGTGGCAAAGTGCTTCCGCCTATTTCAATCATGATGAAGAAAGAGACAGAAAACTCCTTCTGCATAAACATGAAATAGTAAAACTGGCCACCAAAGTGAAAATTCAGGGACTGACTGTCATACCGCTTAAGCTTTATCTCAAAGATGGAAAAGCCAAGCTGGAAATAGCACTGGCCAGAGGTAAAAGCCTCTACGACAAGCGCGAAGATGACAGAGCCAGAACCATGGATATGGAAGCTAAAAAGGCGCTCAGGCGCTAAATGGGGATGTTCCGGTTTCGACAGATTGTTTGTTGGATCCTGGCTGCAGTGGAGTGACGGCCTAACTGTCAAATTAAATTTATTCGGCAATAATAACAATTATTGTTTCGCCTAAACAAGCGACGTTAGCTTAAGGCGTAATTCTATGGCCCAAGTTTGTAAGTCATAGTCTCAAACACAAACTAGGTGAAGTAAGTTGCCTTCATAATCTTACAAGCCGAAAACCGAAAAGAGGAATTCTCTGCTGGGTAGTTTAAGCCTGAAACAGAGTCTTATCAAAAATTAAACTAAACTGTAGACGCCTCGATGGGGACTCTTTCTGGACAGGGGTTCGATTCCCCTCATCTCCACCAGAGAACATTTTAAAGGACTGCCACGCAGTCCTTTTTGTTTAGATTAACAGTTATTCTTTGTTTTATATTCCTCTTTCTTTTTAAGAAATTCTTCAAGGGTTAAGCCACAGTCAAGCACTGCCTCTTCTACAGAAATTTTGCCTCTAAGAACATAGCGAATATTTGTTTCGATAATAGCTTCATCGATTTTTTGAGCGCTTTCTTTCTTTATTTTATTTAATTTTTCTTCACTTTCTTCCTTAATCCTGTTGGCTTCTTCTTTAATTTTGTCTGATTCTTCTTTTAATTTGTTAGATTCTTCTTTTAATTTGTTAGATTCTTCTTTTAATTTGTTAGATTCTT
>JBJFHC010000294.1:0-7184 GCA_051893275.1 Erysipelotrichaceae bacterium
GAAAAAGATACCTGCACCTTCTGTGGCTTTAAAAAGATCTGCAAGAGAAAGGAAGAAGATGGAACAGATTCAGACTGATTTAAAATCCCGTGAAAAAATAATTCATGACATAAATCATAACTACTTTGTCGAAGCTGGAGCCGGTTCTGGTAAAACGACAGTTTTAGTCAAGCGCATTGTTTCCATGATAGAACAGGGGCTGGATATATCAAAAATCTGTGCCATTACCTTTACCAAAGCCGCAGCCAATGAGTTCTATTCCAGACTGCAGTCAGCTCTGGCTAAAAGATCTAAAGCGGAAACAGTCAAAGACTATGTCTATAATCCACTTGAGCTCGATAATCCCAGTGATATTAGCCGCAAAAGATGTGAAGAGGCTCTGAGAAATATTGATATGGCATTCTTAGGTACCATTGATTCCTTCTGCAACATGGTTGAAAGTGAACACCCAAGCATTATTGGCATACCCTCATCAGCCAGTGTACTTGATGATGATGAATTAAGAAAACAGCTTCTGATCGAATATAAAAGAATAGAATCCGGAAGCTATGGTCAAAGTCTGAGAGAAGAAGCTCTAAACTTTAAAAACTATCATAAATCTGCCGAAAAAGCCTTTGTAGAAAGCTTTATCACTTTAATGTCTAACAGAAGCTTTCCGGTTAAATATGAAAAACCAAAAAAAGAATTAACTTTATATCAGAGCATCTCAGCCTTAAAAACTCTTGTTGAATATCTGAAAGAACATCTGGACTGTGTTCTGGAAAATGAACAGAAAGCCCGTGATTCCAAGGAAGCCCTGGATAACTATTTTTACGTCTTTGAAAAGAAATATGACAATATTCCACTTCTGATCAGAGCCCTTAAAGCCATATCCAAAATAAGAATCTCGCCAAACCATCCGGAAATATTTGAAAACTATCCAGATTTCCTTAAGGCTCATGATGAAAAAAAGCTGAAACACTACTGTCTGAATGAAAAGTTTGATGACTTATTAAAGTTACTTACTGAGCAGCAGTATTCAGTTACTGTTGATTTTGTCCTGAAATGTCAGAATGTTATTTTGGATAAGTTTAAAAAAGAAGGAAAACTAACTTTCTATGACTATCTTTTATACTTGAGAGATGCCTTAAGAAAAGATGCCCAGAGTGGCGGTAAACTTATAAAACATATTTATTCAAGACATTCCTATTTCCTGATAGATGAATTCCAGGATACCGATCCTCTGCAGGTTCAGATTTTCTTCTATCTGGCTGCAAAGAAAATAGACCCAAGATGGGACAGATGCATACCATATCCCGGTTCACTTTTCATCGTAGGTGACCCTAAACAGTCTATCTACCGTTTCAAGAATGCGGATGTCTCTAATTTCCTGAATATCCGTTCAATGTTTAAGGGAAAGACAGGGGAAGTCCTCTATCTTTATCAGAACTTCCGTTCAGCTGATGTCATTAAACAGTATTTTAATCGTACCTTTGAACTTCTTTTACCTTTTGACACCTTTGAACAGGCCAGATATCCTTTGATACCGGTTAATAACGAAATAAAGGATGATCTTTCTAATGCCTACTATTACGAAGTAAACAATGCAGATGAAGACATGGATGCCGTAGTTAATATCATCTTAAGTCTATATAATGATGAACAATATCAGATTTATGATCGAAATATTAAGAAATTAAGAAAACTGGATTATAAAGACTTTATGATTATCACGCCTGGCAAGCCAAAACTTACTAAATATACCAAGAAACTGAAATCCATGAATATTCCTTTCTATGTAGAAGGAAAATTTGACTACAATGATTCTCTGGTTCTTATTAACCTTGTCAAACTTTTTGAAGCTGTAAACACAGATGATAACAAGGCTCTTTATAATGTTTTATCAGGTGAATTATTTAATTTCAGCGATGAACAAATATACTCCGATAACTATAATGTAAATAATTCAAAAGAACTCATAATAAAACTTAAAGAAAAATCAAAAGGCCTTAATCCATCGGAAATTCTTGTTCTGTTTCTAAAAGAACTTAATCCCTTTATTGAACTGGGCAACGAAAATATGGAATATGTTTATTATCTGATTGAACAGCTAAGAAACAAAGAAAACACAAATGAAATCATTACCATTTATGATGCCATAACTTTCTTTGAGAGAATCCTCAATGACAATGATGTAGAACGCTATCCAGATCTCTCTAAAAGCTCCAACAAGGTACATCTGGCAAATCTCCATAAAGTAAAGGGACTGGAAGCACCGGTTGTCATACTGGCCGCTCCAGCCAGAAAAAACAACAAGGCCAGTTTCCGATGTGACAAGAATGATGAATGCATCTATCAGTTCGCCATAAGCCCAAAAAAGGCATTTGCGCCTATAGTTAAAACTGAGATGTATGAAGAGGCAAAAACAGAGGAAGAAATCTCTCTTATGGAAGAAGAAAAACGTCTGGTCTATGTGGCGGCAACCAGGGCCAGAAATCTGCTTATAGTCGGTTTAAATAAGACCAAAAGTGGTGCTTATTCTGCTTCCAATATCTGGTATCCACTGTTTGAAGGAGGACTCTTTAATCTGAACAATAGATTAAAAGATGCCAGGATTGAGTTAAATGAAAGAAAACTGATAAAGCCATCTGAAGTAGATCCTCTTCAGGACTATGATGACAGTCTTTCCAAAATAAAAGTATCGGAAAGAATAGTTCCTTCAGCACTTGTGGAATATGAAAATAAAACTGTTACCGAAAATCACAAAAAAGATCCACTGCTGATTGGTTCTATAGTACACAGACTGCTGGAATTATGTGTAAAATATGATTTCAGACTCTCAGAAACTGATCTGCTTAAAGAAATCAATAAAGAATACAGTCTTAATAATGATGCCTATTATCTGAATATTTTAGCTAAGGTATATAACACCATGAATAATTGCGGCTATAAACAGAAAAACGGCTTTGAACAGGATTTATTTAAATTATTAAAGGAAAGTGATGAAAAGTATCCGGAACTTAAATTCTCTTACAGAGAAGAAGATAAGTATTATCTTGGTGTAATTGACTTATTATTTAAAAAAGATAATAAATACTGCATCATTGACTACAAGACCAATTTTGAAGAAGATGGTCTAGATGAACACTACAGGTCACAGCTGGAAGTATATAAGAAAGCTTTAAAAGACTTAAAGAATATTGATGCAGAGATTTATATATATCATATAGAGGTGTAACATGGTAAAACTTGAAGACTTTGTAACTCATGAAGATCCCAGAACCAAAGAAATAAAAGAAGCCATAATGGCTGGCGAAACAGCCCTGAATTCCCTGGAAGAGGCCAGATCGGCTTTCAGATCAGCTTCCAGCTGGGGCATCTTTGATATGCTGGGAGGTTCAACCTTAATATCTTTGGGAAAACATTCAAAGATTAAAGATGGCCAGTATAAGCTGGAAAAGGCTAAAGATGATCTCTACGCTTTTGAAAAAGAGCTTAAAGATGTTGAGTACAATATCAACATAAATATTAATATCGATAATATGACCTATGTCTTTGATGTCTTTTTTGATAATTTCTTTGCCGATTTTATGGTTCAGAACAAAATAAACAATGTAATAGAAAGAATTGATGAAGTAATTAAAGATGTAAAAGAAGTACTTAAAGTACTTAAGGAGCAGCTATGAATAAAGAAGAATTATCAAAAATGAAAGTATCGGAATTAAAGACAATTGCTGATGAAAAAAATATTGATATAAAGGGCTTAAAGAAAGATGAAATAATTCAGCTTCTTTCTAAGGAAGAAGAAAAAGAAGTAAAGAGTCCAAATGAAAATATGCATTGCGAAGGCATACTTGATGTTCTGGATGATGGCTTTGGTTTCTTAAGATTTGATGATATTTTTGTATCACCATCCTTTATCCGCAAACTGCGGCTCAGGACTGGTGACTATATCATAGGCAAAAAAAGAGCGCCAAAAGAAGGGGAAAGATATGAATCCTTAACCTATATCGATTCTATCAATTTTAAAGATATGAGCTACATCAGGGAACGCTGCCAGTTTGAAAACCTGACCCCGATTTTTCCAGATGAAAGAATCAGGCTTGAAAGACCCGGTGAGTCACTTTCGATGCGTATAGTCGATTTAATTTCACCTGTCGGCAAGGGCCAAAGAGGTTTAATTGTTGCGCCACCAAAGGCTGGCAAGACAACACTTATCAAGGATATCGCAATATCCATTCAGCGATCATGCCCTGATGCTCATCTTATCGTACTTTTAATCGATGAAAGACCGGAAGAAGTAACTGATATAAAAGAGACAATAGGGGAAAAGAATACGCAGATTATTTATTCAACCTTTGATGAATCGCCACTTAAACACCGCAAAGTATCGGAACTGACTATCGAATATGCCAAAAGACTGGTTGAGGCCAATGAAGATGTCGTAATACTGTTAGACTCGATTACTAGACTCTCCCGTGCCTACAATCTTACTGAAGCTTCTTCCGGCAAGACCCTGAGTGGAGGCCTAGATCCAAACGCTCTCTATATGCCAAAACGCTTCTTTGGTGCGGCCCGAAATACCAGAGAGAAGGGTTCTTTAACCATTCTGGCAACCGCATTAGTTGATACTGGCTCCAAGATGGATGATGTCATCTATGAAGAGTTCAAGGGTACAGGCAATATGGAACTCATATTATCAAGAAGACTGCAGGAAAGAAGAATATTCCCGGCCATTGATATCTTGAAGTCTGGAACCAGAAGAGAAGACCTTTTACTGGATAAAAAAGAAGCTTTGGCCGTTGATGTCATTCGAAGAGACTATGTAAACAGTATTGATGATCTCATAACCCTGTTTGTCAAAACCAGAAACAATGATGAACTGTGCAGCTTTCTGATTGGAAAGGGCAGATAAAATGGATAAGAAAATAATCTTTCTTGACCTTGATGGCACTTTGATAATGCACAGTCCTAACGGCAACTTCATACCAAACTCCGCCCAGAGAGCTCTGCAGAAAGCCAAAGATAACGGTCATCTGATTTATCTATGTACCGGACGTTCCTTTTCAATGATTGATGACTATCTCAAAGAATCAGAGCTTGTGGATGGCATTATCGGGGCTTCTGGAGCCTGTATCATGATGAATAGGGAAATTGTCTATCATAAGCCTTATTCATTAGCTGAGATAAATGAACTGATAAATATACTGGAATCAAATAACATCTTTCACTGGCTGGAAACCAATAAGGGTGTCTATATGAATATTGAAAAATATGGAAACGAAGTACTTAAAAGAAGACAGTTCTTTCCTAAGTTCCTGGAATCGGTCAAAACAAAAACAGATGACTGTCTTTCGATCATTAATAAAGTATCCTATATTGATCCCGTTAACCCCTTAAGCTTTGAAGAAAAACTCTTAAGCGGCAAGTTTATACTGGTACCGATGTCCTATGATGGCCAGGGTGAAAACCGTGGTGAAATATCCGCCATTGGCACTACCAAGGGTACAGCCATAAGATATGTCTTAAATAAACTGAACATCTCTAAAAAGAATGCCTACTGTTTTGGTGATTCCAATAACGATCTTTCCATGTTCCCGGAAGTTGGTACTTCAGTATGTATGGGAAATGGCAAGGATGAAGTAAAGAAACATGCCACTTTCGTCACCAAAAATATTGATGATGGCGGCATTGAATTTGGTTTTAAGAATTTTGGTCTAATATGAACAACTCAGAAATCTTTATTGAAAAATACAAACACTTTGAAGCCTTAATAAGATCAAACTATGACTTAAGAAATGATGTCTCACTGGTATCTTTTCTTAACTCTTTAGACAGCTTTAAACCCTTCAGAGAAACATTCAGATATATCCAGGATGTAAGAAACATTCTGCAGCACAAATATAAGATCAACAATGAATATCCTATAGAAGTATCTGAGAGTCTGATAGATGAACTGGATAAAATAACTGAAATGTTCTCTAAGCGTAAACGCTGCAAAGATATCATGACACCTTTTAAACAGGTCTATACAGCTGATATAAATGATTCTTTAGAAAAGCTTATAAATAACTTATCAGACAAGATGTATAACCATGTACCAATACTGGAGAATAATCGCTTATGTGGAGTCTTTGATGAAATATCGCTCTATGAGATGCATATAAAGGGCGTAAGAATTACTCCAGAACTCAAGATTAAAGACATTAAACAGTTTATAACGCTTAATTCCAGAAGAAATGAAAAGTTTATATTCTTTAATGAAAACTCCTATGTTGATGAACTCATAAGAGAATTCGATAAAGCCTATGATGAAGGTAAAAGAATAGGCCTGGTGTTCCTGAATACTTCAGGTAAAACCGATAATTTCTTTACCGGCATCATTTCTACAAACGATATTCTTGGAAGGATACTGTAATGATAGAAGTATTTAAATTAAACAATAACATTTATCGCATCAACGAAAGTATACCACCTTATACCAATGTAGATGCCTATCTGATAGACTTGAATGATAAAGCAATACTGATAGATACTTTAGAAGAAGAGGTGAATCTTTTAGATACTGTAAGAAACATTACAGCTAAACCACTTACAGTAATATTAACGCATGGCCATCCTGATCATGCCGGCAGGGCCTTAACAGAAATAATTAAAAATTATATTCCAGTCTATATGCACAAAGAAGACTTATTTCTGACTGAATATAGAGACAATATCAAAGATATTAATGAACTAAATATCGAAGATATTGAAATAATCAGCTGTAAAGGTCATACACCAGGTTCCATTATAGTAAGATATAAGGATAATCTTTTTACTGGTGATGCCATAGGCTCCGGAGGATTCTGGATGCAGCTTAAGGAGTCTTTATCCTTAAGAGAGCTTTTAATAAATATAAAAAGCTTAAGAAACAAACTTGATGAATCAGTTCGGATATATCCTGGCCATTATTATCAGTCTGACAGAGTACTCGATATAAGCTATCTTGATGAGCTTATTGAACTGACTGAAATGATTATCAATAATCCTGAATATGGTCTAGAAGGGGACATGCATCTGGGTGATACTTATCTTAAGTACCGCAAGGCTGTCTATCATCAGATTTATGATTATCTCTATAATCCTGAAAAGATTTAAATAAACCCGGAATTTGAGGAGGAAATGATATATGCAGCATGAATGCAGAATAACGGTATTAGAAA
>JBJFHC010000295.1:0-1863 GCA_051893275.1 Erysipelotrichaceae bacterium
GGGTACCGTCAGGATCCCAGTTTTATCGTTCTTGATGAGATGAACCTGGCACGAGTAGAACATTATTTCAGTGATATCTTAAGTATTATGGAAAGCCGAAAACGTGAAGGTGATCAAGTTATATCATCAGTCTTGCTGTCAAAAGATATTACTGGCTTTGAGCAAGATATCATGCTACCGCCCAATTTGTATGTGATTGGCACCGTAAATATGGATGAGACAACCCATCCTTTCAGCAAGAAAGTGCTTGACCGAGCAAACACCATTGAATTTAATCGAGTCGAGCTGTCAAATCTGGCTTTCTTGGAAGAATTAGAAGAAGTGTCACCACAGCCAGTATCAAGTGACTTCTTAAACGCAGAATACTTACATTTGAAGGATGTGTATTCTACGCATAAAGAGTTGGTGGAACGTACAAGCTCATTCCTTGAGATGATTAATAAAGAATTAGAGCGAATGAATGCTCATGTTGGTTATCGTGTCCGGGATGAAATCTGTTTCTACCTTGCTTATAACGCGGTAGGTGAACTGATGAGCGAGAAGATAGCGTTGGATTATTGCATCCTGCAGAAGATACTTCCGCGATTAGCCGGAAGCGATACACGGATTGAAAATACACTTAAAGGGTTATTCCGCATATTAACAAACAAAGTATATGTGGAAGATGGGCATCCGATAGTTGATATTGAGAACTCGCAGTATCCTAATAGTGCCAAGAAGGTACTAGAGATGCTAGGGAGGCTGAAGGATGATGGCTTTACCTCTTTCTGGATTGCCTGATGAAACTGAATTGGTGAAGATTGAACATGAATATTTCTCTCTTGTTTTAAAAGGGAAACCGTATCATGAGCGCTATAACGGTCTTAAACAATACCAACAGATGGATTGGCATGATATTATGGAGTTTTCGGTTCGGGGAGAAGGAATCCTTTCTGCCCAAGTGTTCGATATAGACAATTTGCGGCTTTCTTCAGAATACAGTGTACGACCAATCTTTTTTGAGAATGGGTCATACACAATGTTAATTCTCCCGAAAGAGGGGAAGGAGATTACCTTTTATCATGAGCATCCTCTTCTAAGAAAAGCCATTAAGAAAACGGATATTGGTGGAGTAACCTTCTTAACTGGTAATCTGAATTTCCAGAGTGAGGTTGGTCTTACGAGTTTTGAGATTCAGTCAGATGGGGAAACGCTTATAGCAGTGACAATGGAGATCTTCCCGACTAAACTGGATTATCAAAATGATTATCGAAGATTGCTTGAGGAAGTCAATGAGGAAATCTATAATCTGGCCTTTCATTTTATTAAGAAAACCTATCTTCAAGCTGGAATAAAACTTGATGGCACACCAAGTCAGGTAGAATTTTATCAATTAATCAAGCGGCATTTCCATCAATTCCTTCAGGCCATCCTGAGAATAGAAAGAATGCCTCACCATAAGCTGGTGAAGGAATATCAGTATGTAAGGGGAGACCAGCTTGGTAAGATGGACTCTACAACAAGGCGATATCTCCAGAAGAGAGCAAGGCTTTGGGAAGATGTGGAGCGAGGCATATCCATACATGGAAGAACGGTTATGCCGACCGCTGGTATTACTGGTAAGAAAGAGGTTATTTATGACACGAATGAGAACCGTTATGTGAAATGGATGATGGAACGGTTAGTGGATAAGTTGAATGGATTAATCCACTCAATCGAACAGCAAAATAAAAAGTGGAAAAAGGTAGACGACATAGATGTCGAGTTAATTGGCAGGATTAAAAAGATGATTAAAGACATTGACGGGAGACGGAAGAATGTCTTTTGGCGGTCTATATCTGATTGGAAATCATCCTTCAGCTCTAGCTTAGTCTTACAAATGGC
>JBJFHC010000296.1:0-1859 GCA_051893275.1 Erysipelotrichaceae bacterium
CAGCTGGGAGAGCGCCTGCTTTGCACGCAGGAGGTCAGCGGTTCGATCCCGCTATGCTCCACCAAACAGACTGTTACTTCAGTAACAGTTTTTTTCTGCATGCAGGCGGTCTCTTACCACTTATTATGTAAAGACGGCAGTGTGATGATGGACAATCGACATAAAACGACCTCACCCATTTTTTCGTATCCCGCTGTTTAGTATCCAGGGCTAAAGCCTCAGCTGTCCTTTGGTCGGACACTGACCCGCAAAGCATGTCAGCGGGCTGGATATAAGGGAAGAACACAGGAAAATACACTGTGCCACAGGTTTGCCCGAAAACAAATATGCTGATATTATTGATACATGAGAAAGATGAAACGTATTCTGAGTTCTTGTGTGCTTATACTGTTGTGTCTGCTGATACTGGGCGGTTTTTCTTTTAAGAACAGTGAAGTTTTCACAGAGAGGAATTTCTACGACATTGAACGAAAATACGAAACCAAAGACATTGGTGCCTGTGCGTATGGCGCGGTTAAATCATATATGGATTATAGAGCTATCACAAACACATCCAGCCGGCAGTATCGTTTTATTCGAAACTATATGGAAGTAGATCAGAAAACCGGGTTTCTATATGATGAAGATGGTTTTATTGGCGTTGCCCTGGGTTCATATTATGGGGTAATTGGCAGTCGCTATTACTTTACTTTAGACAGCGGCGTTACTTTGCCGGTTGTGAAAATAGATGAAAAGGATGACCGGGATACTGATGCCAGCGGCTGTTACCATCTGTATGACAGCAGCGTCATTGAGTTTGTGATTGATTCGGATATTGCCAATTCATATTATGGCTACTATGGCAATGGCCTGGTTCTGCAGGGCAATTTTGCGAATTATCCGCTTTTCAGAGGCAATATCGTTAAGGTTGAAGAAGTACTGGAGGAAGAAAACCCTGAGCATGTCAGCTATGGGGTTTATTCTGAAAGGAATGAGGATTATTCGCCATTTGTATATGGATCGGGGTACTGATATGAAAAAAGTTCTTGTTATAGCTGGTCCTACGGCATCGGGCAAAAGCGGTTTTGCGATAGAGTGCGCAAAAAGATTTAATGGTGAAATCATTTCTGGAGATTCTATTCAGATTTATCGTGGGCTTGATATTGGCTCCGCTAAGGTTAAAACTGATGAGATGCAGGGAATTGTGCATCATCTGATTGATATCAAAAATGCTGATGAAAGTTATTCGGTTAAGGAGTTTCAGCAGTTTGGAAGAGAAATAATAAACAGTTTAAGTGAGAAAGGCAAGCTCCCGATTGTGGCGGGTGGTACTGGTCTTTATATTAAAGCTCTTTTATATGACTATACTTTTTTTGATGAGGAAGTTAAGGATAATCCTTATGATGAACTTAGTAATCAGGAGATTTATGATATTTTAAGCAAGGAGGATCCTGAAAGTCTTAAGAAGATTCATGTGAATAACCGTAAGAGACTCGTCAGAGCACTTAATGTGTTAAGAAAACATGGCCAGGGTATAAACGAGATAGCTTCTAAGCAGGAACATAAGCTGCTTTATGATGTTTTAATCATAGGCCTTAATAAAGACAGGAGTGTTCTTTATCAAGATATAAATTCAAGAGTAGATCAGATGTTTGATGAAGGCCTGGAAAAAGAGGTCGGGTCTCTTATAGATAGAGGAATAAGTTTCGATATGCAGTCAATGCAGGGTATTGGCTATCGGGAATTCAAAGGATATTATGATGGTACGCTGTCTTTGGATGAGGTCAGGGAAATGATTAAGAAGGATACTCGTAATTTTGCCAAGAGGCAGCTTACCTGGTTTAATAATCAGATGGACATTATATGGTGTACTGATGGGA
>JBJFHC010000297.1:0-1856 GCA_051893275.1 Erysipelotrichaceae bacterium
TCTTAGTATTTCCCTTCTTTCCTTGTAGCTTAATTATAGGGTTAATTATTTATCTACGGGTAAAATTCTGATTTACCGGGAAGGTATTAGACAGCATCTAGCCATTTCTTCCTTTCAGATTCATTGTCTATGACTTCTGATTCTGGAAGCCTCCAGTCTTTCAAAAGCAGACATTTTTTTATCTTAGTATTCAGCATTCTTATGCAAAGCCATATTCCATTCTCTTAATGTTGTTTTAGTATATGTTTCATAGAAAGACTGTTCTGTCTTACCCAGTTCATTAAGCATAGCTGCCAGTTCTTCATATAGTGTATCTTCAAGTATAATGCTGACTGTTTTCATTTTCTGATCACCACCTTAATCATTATATTTCGCTTTGTGTTTATTGATTGCCCAAATTGTCCTTTCTAGATAATGCATATTGCAGCAAAATCATTTATAATATTGCTGTAGCACATTTGTGCTGCATTCCTTGACTCGGGGGTGGCTTATGCCACCCTTTCCCATTTATCTTTCTCTTGGCAAATTCACATAGTTTCTGGTTTGGCGCAGTATTGGTACCATATCCGCAAATATGATAAAGCAATCTCCTCTATCCAGTTAAAGAAATATATCTTCATCAAGCATTTCCAGATATTTAACGAATTTACAGAAAGCATGCTCAATTGATTAACCAGATATGCTGTAGTCGATATCCACAACAGCATCGGCCAGATTAATCGTGAAGACAGTACTTTTCAGAGTGCAATTGTCAACAATATATGGCTTCATGATCCTGATTACTATAGGATCAGCATATTCCTTTCATAAGTCTTGGGACAGCAACACTAACAGTCACATTCACAAAAAAGAATTATGTTTTTCATCAGTGATCCTGATGGCTTCTATATGCACATAAAATAGCAATGTCGTCATAGTATACATATCATGCTCTTCTAATCATCAATTATGGATTTTTAGCTTTAAGTATCTTACAATTTCTAAATTTTCATATAAAATGAACTGATTTCAAGCATTGCTTGAAATCAGTTTCCTTCAGAGTTTATACACTTCTTTTACTCTTCCGTTTCTCTTGATGACAATATCCATACCATTTCTTACGCAACATATATCTTCAGGTTCTGCGTCATAGATATATTCCCTAGTCTTTGTATCGTAACAGCCAGTACTTCTTTTATGTGAACTTCTGGGATACTCAAATTCAACAAATCTGAAGGGATTATAGTTGTATGGGCACAGATCTATATCATCTGGTACAAATAGTTCTTTGCCTTCTGTATCAATAGGTACACATGAACCATTATCTTTTCTGACAACCGTTATGCCATATTTATTGAATTCATCAGCATAGTCATAGATCATGGGAATTACAGTTTCACCCTTTTCATTGATAAAACCATAGTTTTCAGCATAGTCATAACTGACACTTGCCAGACCATAGGCAAATTCATGAGCACATTTATATTGAGCTTTTATTGCCTCTTCACCATTCTCATCAAAATAGCCAAATAAACCACAGACATCTTCTACTCTAACTTCAGATGGTATAACTGATTCTGGCATTAGATATTTAGAAGTTCCGCATATTTCTTTTCTGTCAGGCTGTTGTTCAACTTCCAGAGCAACGCAATAATCAATATCTTTCACCGATACTTCTTTACCATTTGTATCCAGGAATTTATCATCAGCTTTGAAGATAAGCTTATCGGTGTTATATATAGTTAGTTCTTTACATTCCGTTTTAAACAATAGTTTCATTTTCTTTATTCCTCAAATCTAGCAGCATAGCTACAATCAATACAACAGATTTAACTAACCAGCTAAGAATCTTAAATAACAATAAGACCATACAGAAT
>JBJFHC010000298.1:0-1852 GCA_051893275.1 Erysipelotrichaceae bacterium
CATCTACTTCCTTTAATATCTGCTGAGCCATATTGGAGTTAAGCAGTCTATAGTTATCAGAAGACTTCAAAAGAACATAATTCTTTTCATAGTTAAGGTATTCACTTTCTTTAAAGTAATACTGTCTTACATTATAGATAGCTTCATTGGTAAGATTCTTGGCTATATGAGAAAGTTTTCTTAAGCTTAGATATTCTTCCTTTGTAAGATGTTTTAATTCCTGTTTAACAGTGAGATACATAATACTTTTAACCTCCTTTCTTTATAATAATTATACAATAATTTACTGATATATAATTAATACAGTAAAATAATACTTGTGAATAATTATATTTCAAAGTATAGAACTAAATACTATCTGAAAGCTCATTTAATATTTGTCTGTAAATATAGAAAGAAGCTGCTTAAAGACTCTATAGATGAATCGGTTAAAGGAATATTTGCCACAATTACCAGAAGAAGTGATTTTGATATTGAAATTCTTGAAACTGACACGGATCATATACATATGCTTATATCTTATCCTCCCCATATTTCTATAACATCAATTGTTAGAAGACTTAAACAGGAAAGCACTATGTTTCTCTGGAATAATTATAGTAAAGTTCTTAAACACCATTTCTGGAATGAACATACATTCTGGAGTGATGGATATTTTGTCTGTTCTATTGGTGAGGCTAATCCTGATACCATTAGAAGGTATATAGAAAATCAGGGGCAACAGCATTCATCCCGCAAGCTGAAGACTTGTGGGTTTTCTGCTTAGAGATTATATAAAAAAAGCTTATGTAGTATCAAACGAAAGAGAAGTATTCTCTAAAGGAATAATACATTATATTCCAATCTATTACATCATGTTCTTTGATTCAAACAGCACTGACAACAATCTTCTTTTGTGAAATATCCATAGCATTTTGTTATGATTATTGAACATAAATAGATATAATTATATTAGACAGAACATAACAAATGTCAAAAGAGGGATGCATGATAGGAAACGAAATCAAATATCTGGAAGCCATTAAAATAAATAGAAACATAACCGCCGCTGCAGAAGAACTTAATATATCTCAGCCATCTTTATCAAGATACTTAAAAGATAAAGAATCAGAAATAGGGCATGAACTCTTTGTCCGAGACAAGAAAAGCGGAATACAGGGACTCACCGACTTTGGTAAGCTCTATTTTGACTATGCTGAACAGATCTTAAGAATCGAAGAAAGATATGAAGATGCCAGAATATCCTTCCAGAAAGGCAAAAAAATCATTAGAGTTGGTATGCCATTAATGTTCTCTAACGAACTGGTAGATATGCTGGTAGAAATAAGACATCTAAACAAAGATCTCGAAATTCAGATAATCTCAGACTCCATGTGTCAGCTCAAGAAACAGGCCTCACAGGGACTTCTGGACTACAGCTTTGTCCATTCCTTCAGTAAAGACGACACCAGAAGATGCATCCATTCTTTTGAAATAACACCGGTATGTTCTTTAGAACTCCAGGAAAAATTCAAAGACAAGATTACCCTTGATGAAGAAGGAAGAAAACACATTGCCTTCAAAGAACTCATCAACGAAAAATTCTATATACCCTGTAAGTGTCGAGTTGTAGGAAAGGCTGCAAGAGAAATCTTCAGAGAGTTCGGCAAACCAGAAAATGTTTCCGAATGGGATTCCACCGACTTTGCCCTGGCTGCTTCCCAGAAAGATAACGGCATTGCCTTTTATGGCTACCACGAATCTCAGAAAGCCAAACATCTCTTTATCGAAAAAAACTATACCTGTTACATCTATTTTGAAAAATGTAACAAATCATGCCAGGACATTAAACTGCCATAACTCTAAGCTATAT
>JBJFHC010000299.1:0-1848 GCA_051893275.1 Erysipelotrichaceae bacterium
CAGGGTGTTGAATCCTGAGTGTAGGAAGTATCATGTTCCTCATCAATAATAATTAAGCCCAGGCTGTCGAAAGGCAGAAATATTGAACTTCGGGTACCTACCACTATTCTTACTTCTTTTTTGATTACTCTCAGATACTGTTCAAAGCGCTGCTGATCGCTTAAGGCTGAATGATAGAAAATTACATCCTCAAAACGGGAAGATACTCTTTCAATCATCTGCGGTGTTAAAGATATTTCCGGTACAAGTATTAGTACCTGTTTTCCCTCTTCCAGATATTTTCTGGCCAGATGCAGATATACTTCGGTCTTGCCGGCTCCCGTTACCCCAAAAAGAAGATTCATGGGCTTGTCAGAGTTTAAAAGACCATCATAGACTTCTTTCTGATCGGCTGTGAGTTCTTTAAAGCTTTCTGCATTTATATTTAATTTATTTTTGTATTCTCTTGGTTTCTCTATTATTTCAAAAAGTTTATTATCAATTAGCTTTTTTACTATTGAAACCGAAAGTTTCCTTGCATCCTGTACTTTCATGCCATCATAACAGGCATCATAGACTTCTTTCTGTTTTGGTGTAAATATATACTCAGGATTATCATGTTTAATAATAAACTGTTCATAAACCGGCTTTATTTCATTTTTAAGGGTTCTTAAAGCCTTAGGCAGCATAGTATTAAGACAGCTGATAAATGGTGAAACAGTCGTCTTGGAAAGCCACCTTGCTTCCTCAAACTGCAACTTATTGATTATTGGTTCATTATCTATCACTTCAAGAACAGGACTCAATTTGTAGCCACATTTCTTTTCGTAAGCCTGAAGTGAATCAGCATATTCTGATTCAACAGTTAAAGCCATCAGTTTCTGATGGTTAAAGATAACATTTACTCTTTTATAGGGCTCAATATCACTTTCATGATAATAACTGTAGAGTCTGTTTACATTCAGTGATTTGTTTCCTACCAGTACCTTAATTATATACATGTCTTAATTCTATCATTATCGGTTGAATAAGAGAGTAAGGATAAAAGCCAGAATACCTACTATCTGTAATACTGTGCCTTTGTTTTCATCGGACTTGAGTTTCATATAAAGACCTAAAACAGATATTCCAAGGGGAATAAATAAAGCCAGCAGCTTAGGCAGAGTATTAGTTACTTCCCCATTAAAGCCAAACTGAACTACTACCTGGTCAGGTAAGGCTGTAAATGAATATATGCACAGTACAGCTGAAATAGCTAATAATACAAAAGTAATAATTTTTTTAGACATAACAGATACCTCTTTGTCTATTATACAAAAAGAAAAGCTCTAACCTATAGAGCCTTCCATATTAATCTTTAATAACTGATTAAGTTCAACCGCATATTCCATTGGCAGTTCCTTGGTGAATGGTTCGATAAAGCCAAGAATAATCATCTGGGTAGCTTCTTCCTTAGTAAGACCTCTGCTCATCAGATAGAAAAGCTGTTCCTCGGAGATCTTGGATACTGTGGCCTCATGTTCAATAGTTGAAGTATTGTTGGACATGATATTGGTTGGAATAGTATCGGAAGCTGATTTATCATCAAGAATCAGCGTATCACATTCAACCTTGGCCTTGGAATATTTTGCCTTGTCGGACATTTTAACCAGACCGCGGTAGTTAACCTTGCCGCCGGTTCTGGCTAAAGACTTGGAAATTATTGTGCTTGATGTATGTGGTGCCAGATGTATCATCTTGGCGCCGGCATCCTGAAACTGTGAACCCGAGGCGACCGCAACTGAAATACAGACACCCTTGGCATTTTCACCTGCCAGCACACAGGCTGGATACTTCATATTGAGATGCGAACCGATGTTTCCGTCAATC
>JBJFHC010000300.1:0-7096 GCA_051893275.1 Erysipelotrichaceae bacterium
AAAGGGCAGTTAAGCAGATAATAGATAAACGCTATCTTGGGGATAATGAAATAGGATATGGCATATCTTTTAACCGGAAGAGATGCTGTATAAAGAAATGTAATTAAATACAAATTAAAAATCGATCATAACGATCGATTTTTTCATGTAGACAGATGGCTATTTCTGTCCTTATGTACAAGCAGCAGACCTATCACCAGACCAATCGCAGCCGGGACAATAAATCCTAAGCCAAGATCGAAGAACGGGAAGATTTTTCTGGCGAAATCTGTCACTGAGTTAAATATTTGAGCATTTGGCAGTGTCTTAATAAAATCAAACAGAGCAGCAAATAAGGTAAAGCTTATAACAGATAAATAAATTCTTCTGTCATGATTAAAGAACTTTCCACATAGTGCTAAAACTATTAAGACTATGGCCAGCGGATAAATAAACATCAGCACCGGAATAGAGTATTCGATAATTTTTGATAAACCAAAGTTAGATATCACAAATGAAAATAAAGTAAATATAATTGCCCAGCTTCGATAACTTAATCTGTCTTTAAACATTCTCTCAAAGGCATCAGAACAGCTTGTAACAAGACCAATAGAAGTCTTGAGACAGGCAAAGGTGATAGTAATAGCCAGAAGAATCAGGCCAAAGTCACCATAATAGTACGAAGCTATCTGAGCCAGGGCTATACCGCCATTGGCTGAGGTTTCAAATAAGCCTCTTGACTGCACACCGATAATGATTGTCAAGACATAGATAATTGCCATTAGTAAACCAGTCAGAACACCAGAATAAATTACTTCTCTGGCTATACTGTTGTCATCATTTACGCCCATCTGTTTAATGATATCAATGACAACGATACCAAAGGCCAGTCCGGCAATGGCGTCCATAGTACCATAGCCTTCAATAAAGCCGTTAAAGAAACTTGAAGTGGTGTAACCAGCCTCTGGTGCAACAGAACTGATATCAGCTATAGGATTTATTAAAGCGGTAATAATCAGAATGGCATAGAATATTAAGAATATTGGATTAATAATCTTGCCGATTGATACAGTTATTTTATTTGGCTTTAATGAGAAATATAGCACAGCCGCAAAGAACAGCAATGTAAAGATAAACAAGAGTATCCTGTTATCTTCATTCTTTAACATTGGCGCAATTCCAACTGTAAATGAAGTAGTCGCACATCTTGGTATGGCAAAGAAGGGACCGATAGTTAGATATAACAGGCAGGTAAAGAAATAAGAATACTTTCTGCCAACCTTTTCACTCAGGCTCTTTAAACCATCACTGTGGGTGATTCCTATTGCGGCAACAGCCAGTATAGGAATTGATACAGCAGTTACTATAAAGCCAATGGTTGCCCCCAGATAGTTGTTACCGGCAAGCTGTCCCAGATGTACTGGAAATATGAGATTGCCAGCTCCAAAGAACATGCCAAACAGGGTCATGGCCACCAGTATTCTTTGTGATATTTTCAGTTTTTTCATGCATTCATTTTATATTCTGGCTTGCTGAATGAGAAACGCTTAAATATAATAGGGGTATGACAAACTGTCATACCTTTGTATTATGGATGCCAAAAAATTAGAAATACTCATCCAGGCAATCGACATGGGAAGCTTTTCAAAAGCGGCAGAAAGTGTCGGCTATACACAGTCTGGCATAACTCATTTAGTAAATTCTCTGGAAAAGGAGATAGGTTTTCGTCTGGTTAACAGAACTTTTAATGGTATTAGCTTAACCAAAGAAGGTGAAATTTTATTGCCTTATATTCGTGACTTTTTAGAGGCAAATGATGATCTTAATATCAAGATAAAAGAAATAAAAGGTGAAGAAGAAAGCACTGTGAGGGTTGCGGCCTATGCCTCCATTGCGATGCGCTGGATGCCGGAAGTTCTCTACCGCTATAAAAGAGTCTGTCCTGAAGTAGATGTGGATCTGAGAATGGTGGATAATACTCTGGAACCTTTTGAACTGTTGCGGGAAGGGAAAACCGATGTAATCTTTGCCTCCAGACAGGACTATGACAATGTATCCTGGACACCGCTCTATAATGAAAAAATGTATGCCATAGTTCCTGAGTCATATCCAAATAAGGAGTATTTTGATATAGCTGATTTTAAAGATAAGGATTTCTTAATGCCTTATGGCCGCTTTGATATTGATGTCTATCGCATACTTGGTGATATAAAGATTAATGAAATATGTAACCAGGTAGATGATGAAACCTTAATAAGAATGGTATCCAAAGGCTTAGGTATAACCATGATGTCAGAAATGATGATAAGAGGTTCCTTAAAAGGAGTTAAGTGTATACCAATCAAGCCAGAAGCTATAAGGCAGCTTGGTATGGGTACTCGATTTAAAAACAATTCAAGAATCATAGAGGAACTGAAAAACTGTGTTGTCGAATACCTTCAGGAAGGATAAGAAATTATGCCTTTAGTGTTAAAATATTCACAAGGAGATTACATATTATGTCAAATTATAATTCACTATTTACACCGATGAATATCGGTAGCTGCCAGATTAAAAATCGTGTTGTGATTACCGCAATGGAGGGTACAGGCATTGTAGAGAACATGTTTGGTCCAAAATTTAATGCCAAGTGTCGCGATTATTACCTAAATCTCGCTAAAAACGATGTTGGTCTTTTGATTCCTGGCATGCTTCCAGTCTATAGTATGATGATGGGCAAATGGACTCATAAGGCACCAAAGGAGTTTGAGAAGGCCAGAGGACTGATTGATGAAATTCATTCATATGGCTCAAAGGTTTTCTTCCAGATAGGCGCAGGATTTGCCGGCAGAAACTATACTCTGGTTGACAAACTGATTCCTGTAGCTGAAAACAAAGTTCTAAAGAAAGTTCTAAATCCTGTTGTTCATCTAAATGAAATGATGGTAGGACCAAGTGATGGAACGCCTATGGTCTGGGCACCACAGCTTTCAACAAGAGCTTTAACAAAGGAAGAGATTAAAGCATACATCGAAGGATACGCTAAAACTGCAAAACTTTGCAAGGATAACGGCATTGATGGTGTGGAAGTTCACGCTGTACATGAAGGGTATCTAATGGATCAGTTTACTACTGAGTATACCAATAAACGTACAGATGAGTATGGCGGATCGTTTGAAAACCGTTACAGGTTTGCGGTTGAAGTAGTAAAAGCTATCAAGAAAGAGTGTGGCGACGATTATCCGGTGATGCTTAGATATTCTGTTACTTCAAAAGTAATCGATTTCAATGTAGGTGCTGTGCCTGGTGAAGAATTTAAGGAAAAGGGCAGAGATATGGAAGAATCCATTAAAGCTGCCAAATATCTTACAGAAGCTGGCTATGATGCCTTAGATTGTGACAATGGAACCTATGATTCATGGTATTGGGCACATCCGCCAGTATATATGCCATTAAACTGCAATCTGAATGAGGCAGTTGAAATAAAGAAACATGTTGATGTGCCAGTCATCTGTGCCGGCAAGATGCAGGCCGATAAGGCCAGCGAGGCAATAGCCTCAAAACAGATTGATGGTGTTGGTATTGCCAGACAGTTTTTATGCGACCCTGAGTATCTGACTAAATTAAAAGAAGGAAGAGAAGTGGAAATACGCCCATGTATCTCATGTCATAATGGTTGCCTTCCTACAGGCTACTATAAGAATTCAGGTGTGCTGATGGATACAAGCAGCAAAGAAACATCGGGTGTCTGTGCATTAAATCCAGTAACTCATCATGAACAGCAGTATAAGATTGAAAAGGTTTCTTCTCCTAAGAAGATTGCGGTAATAGGTGGTGGAATAGGCGGTATGGAAGTAGCCAGACTGTCAAAGATGAGAGGCCATGATGTTGAAATCTATGAGAAGTCTAATCGTCTTGGTGGCGTATTTGTAGCAGCTGCAGCACCTTCATTCAAAGAAAAAGATAAACAGCTTCTCAAGTGGTATGAAAACGAAATCAAACGCTTAAATATCCCTGTTCATTTTGAAAATGAGGTCACTGACTTAAGTAAAATATCAGCTGATGAATATGTAATCGCAACTGGCGCCAAAGCCAGGAAACTACCGATAAAGGGTGCAGAGAAGGCAATCGAGGCAATCGACTACTTAAACGGCAAAGAAGTAAAGGATAAAGTTGCGATAATTGGTGGTGGTCTTACAGGATGTGAAATAGCGTATGATCTATGCTTAAAGGGTAAGAAACCGCTTGTTGTTGAGATGGCGAAGGATGTAATAACTGCTCCTGGCATCTGTATGGCTAATTCACAGATGCTCAGAGACCTGTTACGTTTCTACAAGGTTGATGTATACCTTGAAAGCACCGTTAAGGAAATAGGCGATAACTATATAGTAATCGGTACAAAAGAAGGGGACATCAAGGTTGATGTTGATAATGTAATCTTGTCTGTCGGTTATAACAGTACTCCTCTAGTAGCTGAAGATGAGAAAAATCATATACATGTTGTAGGTGATGCCTTAAAGGTTGGCAATCTCAAGAACGTTATCTGGAAAGCTTACGAGCTGGCATTCAAATTATAATTAATAGTTTTAAAAGAGTGAGAGAACTAACTTGAAGATATTCCTTCACTCTTTTATTTATGGCAATAAAATTTTATGCTCTATCACAACAAAAAAAGACACATTACTGCGCCAAGATTATAGGCTGGCGTGCCAACCCCAGCATCCCACGGAATAGACCGGCACGAATTCTTCTATATCTATAACTTAATCTGATTTTACCATCGCCACGACTATTTTTACAATGTTCTTAAATATTTCTGGTCAATGTTAATCTATAATTTGTTTATATAGAGGGTAGGAAATATCATACCCATATATTATAATAAAAGCATAATATGAACAGATTTGATGCAAAAACCTACCCAATAGCCTATGCCAGATATAAACAGGGATATACTGTGTCTTTAAGCTGGCTATGTGAATATCTGGATGTTTCTTCAAGATGGCTAAAGGATAATATACTTAAACATGTTAACTATACTGTATATTCCTTATCTGGCTCTGACTATATAAGATGGTCAAAAGAGGGCAGAGGTAACGGCACCTTTGTAGATCTGGAAGAAATAAATGACTTTATTATCAGGAAATGTATTGAAGGGGAATACTTCTTTGAAGCCCAGACTGAAGTGATAGATCTTTATTCTTATCTTGAAGGCAAAGCTTCAAAAAGAAATAAAGCTTTAAAAATATACAATGAAAGCTTCAGTATCTACAATACGGGTTATGGCAGGCTGCCAAAGAAACTCATTGAATATATTGATAATAATTATTTAAAGGGTAAACTTGAGAATGTATCGGTCAGAACGCTCTATCGTAAAGATGAGTATGGAGAAAGATATATAGCTGATGGCAGAAACTCGGGAAGATACCCCTGGATTAAAGTTAATCCTGTAAATATCTTTGATAAAAATATATTCCTGTATTTTCCTAAAAGAGATTTAATTATTGATAATGTTACAGTCAAAGCGGGAGAACATATTCATCGCTATGCCTTTATGCATGGGGCTGTAAGACTATGTATGGGTAAATCAGCTGATGGTAAACAGGGCAACAAGGTTATTTATATTGGAAAGAAGCAAGATCCTGCAGCATATTTTAAGATTCCCTATACCATTCCTTATGGTAAAAGTATTAATCGATTTTAGGCGCAAAAAATTAAAAAATGTATTGTTTTATGGGCGATACTTTGGTAATATATTTTAGTAATAAAAAGTACGTAGAAAGTAGAAGACCACTTCTCACCTGAAATTCTTAGGAATCTGGGTAAAAAACTGCTACAGGTAGTGATAAAACAAGTGGGCTTTGTCTCGCTTTTTATTTGATGGAGGTGTTTTTATCACAAGGAAGCAGAATGACGATTTAGTCAATGAATCTATTCGTTTTAGAGAGGTTCTGGTTATTGGACCTGATGGCAATCAGCTTGGCAAGATGTCTTCAAGAGAAGCTTATAAGGTAGCTATGGAAGAAGGCCTTGATTTAGTATGTGTTGCACCAAATTCACCATGTCCTGTATGTAAGATTCTGGACTATGGCAAATATCGCTTTGAGAAGCAGAAGGCCGCAAAGGAAGCTAAGAAGAAGCAGTCCTTTACAGAAGTAAAGCCATTAAGACTTTCTCCGGTCATCGATACTCATGACTTT
This sequence comes from Erysipelotrichaceae bacterium, assembly GCA_051893275.1. Taxonomy (GTDB): domain Bacteria; phylum Bacillota_I; class Bacilli_A; order Erysipelotrichales; family Erysipelotrichaceae; genus Colivicinus. The sequence continues at coordinate 6,159 of JBJFHC010000300.1, forward strand.
AATACCAAGGTTAATCAGGCCAGAAAGTGGCTTGAGCAGGGTATGAAAGTTAAGGCGGATATGCGCTTCAGAGGAAGAATGATGACAAGACAGGAAGTCGGAATGGTAATTATGAATGACTTCATTGACACTCTCAAGGATGTTGGCACAATTGATAAGCAGCCAAAACTTGAAGGCAACATTATGTCGTGTGTAATTTCACCAATCAAGAAATAGGAGGACAAGAAAATGCCAAAGATGAAAACAAAGAAGACTTTCGCTAAGAGAGTTAAAGTTACTGGTACTGGTAAGCTGAAGAGACATCATAACTTCACATCGCACTTCGCTGCACACAAGACTCATAAGCAGAAAGTTCAGTTAAGAGGAACTGCTCTGGTAGACAAGACAGACTACAAGAGAGTTAAGGATTTATTACAAGGTTAAGGAGGAGTATAGAAAATGGCAAGAGTAAAAGGTGGTACACCTCTAAGACGCAGACATAAGAGAGTCTTAAAACAGGCAAAGGGTTATTTTGGTTCAAAGCACTTATTATATAAGACAGCTCATGAACAGGTAATGCACTCTTTAAAATATGCTTATATTTCAAGAAAGCAGTTAAAGAGAGATTACAGAAAGTTATGGATTGCCAGAATCAATGCGGCAGCCAGAATGAATGGTTTATCTTATTCTAAGCTGATGCATGGTTTAAAGGTTGCCGGTGTCAATATCAACAGAAAGATGCTTTCTGAAATCGCAATCTGCGATCCAGCTTCTTTCACAAAGATTTGTGATACTGCTAAGGCAAATCTGAAATAATTATGCTATAATAGGGGAGTCATCCCCTAATAATGGTTCGTTGGTGAAACGGTTAACACATCGCCCTCTCAAGGCGACACTCACGGGTTCGAATCCCGTACGAATCACCAGATGATAAAGCTGCTCGGTTGAGTGGCTTTTTT
>JBJFHC010000301.1:0-1837 GCA_051893275.1 Erysipelotrichaceae bacterium
GCTTAATAATCTGATAGGCATAAGTAGAAAACTTTACACCTACATTTTCATCATAGCTCTGACATGCTTCATGAAGAGCTATCAGTGCCTCCTGTAAAAGATCCTCTGAACAGATTGCATAATCACCCCAGTTAAGATTATAAGATTTCACGATTGAAATCATCATCTTATAATAGGCATCATTCAGATTTTCAAATTCCTTTGGATCGTTTTTAGCTTTTTTAATTAATTCCTTGTTTTCCATAATGTACTCCGTAATATGTTTAATACCAATATACACGGAAAACAGCGAATGTTGTTTAATCAATTGTTCTCACAAGTTTTCCACAATGTGGAAAACTCCTACTTTCTTTTATCTAAAACGTTATAAATCAGAATGCCGGCAGCCACTGATGCATTGAGGGAATTTACCTGTCCAAACATCGGCAAAGATGCCACATAATCACATTCCTTAAGCACCAGTCTTGACACGCCTTCTCCCTCTGAACCAATAACCAGAGCTACATTTCGATTATAATCAATGTTATTATACATAACATCACCATGAGCATCGGAACCCACAATCCAGTAGTTTTGTTCCTTTAAATACTTCAAAGTAGCAGTAATATTGGTAACTTCACTGATTTTGACATATTCGAGTGCCCCAGAGGCAACTTTCGATACCGTATCATTGACACGAACCGCATTATTCTTCTTATATATGATGCCATCAACCCCGGCACACTCACAGGTACGGATGATTGCACCAAGGTTGTGTGGATCCTTCAAACCATCCAGTACAACTATAAGACCCTGTTGGTTTTTAAGCATACTTTCCACTGTGGAAAACTTAAAATTTTTTATCACTGCAAGGCATCCCTGATGGTTGCCAGAACGTGACATTTTATCAAGAGTACGCCTGTCAGTCACTTCATAATCCACTTTTTTTCTGTTAAGCTCACTTATAAAAGGCGAATCCTTAACAACATAAGCCTTAACAATTCTATTGCTCTTTAAAGCCTCGGTAAAAGAATTCTTGCCGTATAAATAATCACTCATTACACATTTCCTCAAAAATTACTCTAAACATCTCATCAAGCTTATCTGATTTTGTCAGATAAAGATACCCGGTAACAGCCTCAAGCCCAGAAGCTGTTTCATAAGAAAGACGATCACCATTTTTAGGAATATGCCTGATGGCATTTCTCCCTCTTTTAAAAATCTCAAGCTCCTCTTCCGAGAAAAAACCCCTGTCTTTAAGATACTGAAAAGCCTGGCTCTGTCCTTTTGCCGAATTATAGCCGTTGCACATCTTCTGTAGCTTAAAACTCTGCTGAGTTATACTTACACAATGCTCACGGACATAAAGCGTATATACCGCATCGCCAATAAAACTTAAAGAATTAGAACTGACACCTTTTATATCCATCAGTCTAGAGAATTCCCTTCTCGCTCAGTTTTGCACGATATTCATCAGCCTTTGCGAAATCCTTTTCTTTCTTCGCATTATCCCAGGCGCTGTAAAGCTGCCTGTCTTCTTCGCTTAAATTAAGTTCATCAATAAAAATACCCAGTATACCAAGCATCTTCTTAACTGCTCTGTAATATAATCCCAGCTTACTAAAATCCACATCCCTTGTACGCAGAGACTGATTTAAAAGCTTAACTGTATCAAACAGAACAGTATAGGCATTTGGTGTATTTAAATCGTCACTCATGCAGCTCATAAACTGCGCAAACTTCTCTTCATCATAATCAGCCGGGAATTTCTGATCAGCAAGTATAGCCTTCAGTTCAGCCTGTTTAAGAGCGTTTTCAATCTTGCCAAGCTCAGTTTTGGCTGTATTAAAAGTATCAT
>JBJFHC010000302.1:0-1836 GCA_051893275.1 Erysipelotrichaceae bacterium
GTTTTTAATTCTCTCATAAGTATATTATAGGCTATAATTAATTAAATGGAGTGAATTAAAAAATGAATAGAAAACTTGAAAACAGCAATATTGTCCTGCTGTTTAGAAAACTATTGCCGGTGCAGATATTTATCTGCATGTCTTCATGTCTTTCAGGACTGGTTTCTGGAATAATTATCGGAAACTTTCTGGACTCTCAGGCCTTAACAGCCCTGGGCTTTGTCAATCCTTTAAACAACATTATAGGAGCTCTGTCAGGTCTTATCTGTACAGGTTCAGGAATTCTTTGCGGTATGGCTATGGGCAGGGGTGACAAGAAACAGATAGATGATATTTTCTCTATCAGTCTTAAAATACTGTTTATAACTGGTATTATATTAACCCTTGTAACCAATATCTTTGCCTCAGATATTGCCGCCTTATGTGGAGCCAGGGCTGATCAGATCGCCATAACTGCCGCCTATATTAAAGGCTTAAGCTTTGGCTATCTGCCAATGATAATCCTGCCAACCCTTATAACCTTTCTGCAGATGTCTAACAGATCAGTTTTTTCCCTTATTCTTACTGTATCCCTGGCTGCCTTTACTCTGATTTATGATGTATTATTCCTGAAAATGGTATCAACAGATCTGTTCTATATCGGAATAGCCTCTTCTTTAGCACAGTTTACTGTCCTTGTAATTGCGCTTGTCTATTTCCTGATTCACAGAATCACAAAGTTCTCATTATCTTCATTCAGTTTAAATATTATCAAAGACCTGCTTAAATATGGTTTCCCTGGAGCCATTGTAGGAATATTCTATTCCTTCAGAAATATCTATATCAATACAGCTGCCAACAATGTTGCCGGATCAATTGCTGTTTCTGGCATGGCCATCGTCTTCTCTTTTTCCGGTTTCTTCGATTCCATAAATGTAGGCGTTGGAAACAGTGTGAAGATGTTATCATCCGTATTTGTTGGAGAAAGAGATTCTGAATCATTGAAAAACCTGACTGCGCATGCCCTGAAAGAAGGAATCATCTTTGCGATTATTAAAATAATTATCATATTCCTTTTTGGCTATCAGATCTGTACAGTTTTTACAAATGATGCACTAATACTTAAACAGGCTTATCTGATGTTAAGATTCTATTCGCTCTGTATGCCGTTTAACATTGTAGTAGTAGTATTATCAGCCGTATATTTAAACGAAGGAAAAGTAATTCTATCTAATATAATGAACCTTCTGACCGCTCTTTTAATACCGTGCACCATCTGTGCCGTTCTTCCTTCATTTATGGGCATTAATGGCATCTATATCAGCTATATGCTGACGGAAGTTATCACTATCATTATTTTCTATATTTATGCGCTTATCTATAACAGAAAACCTGTCACATCAATTTCCAGACTTCTATGTCTGCCAGAAAACTTTGATATAGTAAATAAAATGACAGTTTCCATTAATTCCATTGCCGATACCATGAATCTTTCCAAAAATGCCATATCTTTCTGTAAAGAAAAAGGAATAGACTCCAGAAGAGCCAATGCGGCTGGACTCTGCATCGAAGAAATGGCAACCAATATCATAATCCATGGCTTCTCGAAAGACAGAAAAAAACATCATACCATAGATGTCTTTATCAAAATTGAAAACAATAAAGTAAACATCCGTCTGCGTGATGACTGTCTGCCTTTTGATCCAGTAAAAAGACTTTCATCTTCCAATAATAGCGAATCTAATCTGGGTTTAAAACTGGTCAGAGGCATTGCCTCAGACATGCAGTATCAGACAACCTTCGGTTTAAACATTCTGAATATCACAATTTAGAAACAGGGGTGAGAATTTTTCTCAC
>JBJFHC010000303.1:0-6984 GCA_051893275.1 Erysipelotrichaceae bacterium
GTTGATTCACCAAGCGGATCATCGAATTCGCCATCTGGCAGATTCTTGATATCTAAGCCATATCTCTTAACCATCGCAATGAATTCTTTTACCGTCATTGAGTAGTCAGTTGGCTGAATGTTATCTTCAATTCTTTCCTGTACTCTTAAGATTTCTCTCTTCTTGGCAGTACATGGCATTAATGAAACTACCACGATATCCTTAGGATCGAGGTTGTTCTTCTTGGCGTAATAGGTCTTAACCATAGCCGAGAACATTTCCTGAGGAGACTTACAGCTTGAAGGAAGGTCTAACAGTTCAGGATACTGAGTTTCAATAAACTTAACCCAGCCTGGGCAGCATGAGGTAATCATTGGCAGCTTTCCGCCGTTCTGCAATCTCTCTACCAGTTCGTTGGCTTCTTCCATGATTGTTAAGTCAGCACCAAAGTTTGTATCAAATACTTTGTCAAAGCCCATATATCTTAGAGCTGTAACCATCTTCTTAGATACATCAACACCTGGTTCCAGTCCAAAACCTTCACCAATGGAAATACGGACAGCTGGTGCAGTCTGTACAACCACATGCTTCTTAGGGTTGGCCAGTTCCTTCTCAATTTCAAATGTATCATCATACTGCATCAGAGCACCAGTTGGACATACCTGGATACACTGACCACAGTTAACACACTTATAGCCATCAGAGATTACAGTTGCAAAACCTCTCTCCGATGCTGAAATAGCACCGATTGACTGCAGTTCCTTACAGATAGCTGTACATCTGTTACATAAGATACACTTAGATGGATTTCTTAATAAAGATCCATGTCTTTCTTCCTTGTTTTCCTGAGACAGAGGACCGGCAAATTCCAGACGGTTTACACCAAGCTTGGAAGCTAAGGCCTGCAGCTCACAGGAATTAGACTTACGGCATCTTAAGCAGTCATTTGGATGGTTAGATAACAGTAATTCAACAATATTTTTTCTTTCCTGTCTTACCTTGAAAGAGTTAGTAGAAATTTCCATTCCCTCATCAATATAGGTAGCACAGGCAGGCATCAGATTTCTTCTGCCCTTGATTTCAACAACACAGGCACGGCATGAAGCTGGCTTATGAGTAAAGTTGCAGTCATCTCTTTTCAGGAAACAAAGAGTTGGAATATCGATACCATGTTTTCTGGCAACATCTAAGATAGTCATTGAGGAATCTTCCTGCATAGGGATTCCATTCATAATAATATTCTTAAGCATCTTTCAACCTCCTTATTTCTTTACAGCCTTTGGCTTGGCAGGACATACTGAGTAACATGTACCACACTTAACACAGTTGGCTGCATCAATGGCATAAGCCATTAAACGTGGATTCTTGCCAGGTCTGTCTGTCTTATAGATTGTATCAACTGGACAGTTTCTGGCACACATGCCACATCCAAGACACTGACTAGGATCAATAGAGAAGGAAATAAGCTTCTTACATGAACCGGCAGGACACTTCTTGTCCACAACGTGGGCAATATATTCATCCTTAAAGTTAGCTAAAGTAGATAATACCGGGTTTGGAGCTGTCTGACCTAAGGCACATAAAGATGCATCCTTAATAGTCTGAGCCAGTCTCTCCAGCTTATCCAGATCCTCTAAAGTACCCTGACCCTCAGTAATACGAGTCAGGATTTCTAACATTCTCTTATTACCGATACGGCATGGAGTACACTTGCCACAAGATTCTTCAACGGTAAATTCCAGATAGAACTTCGCAATATCAACAGCACAATCATCTTCATCTAAGACGATCATACCGCCTGAACCCATCATTGAGCCCTTGGCAACCAGATTATCATAGTCGATTTCCGTATCAAGATCCTTTTCAGTCAGACAGCCGCCTGATGGACCACCAGTCTGAACAGCCTTGAACTTCTTGCCGCCCTTGATACCGCCACCAATATCATAAATAATTTCTCTTAAAGTAGTACCCATTGGTACTTCAACAAGACCTACATTATTAACTTTACCAGCCAGTGCGAATACCTTGGTACCCTTAGAACCCTCAGTTCCAAGTTCTGCAAACTTATCAGCACCATCTAAGATGATGGTTGGAATATTGGCCCAGGTTTCAACGTTATTTACATTTGTTGGCTTGCCGTTAAGTCCTCTAACCGCAGGGAATGGAGGCTTAAGTGTAGGCTCACCTCTATGACCTTCAATTGAATGAATAAGAGCAGTTTCTTCACCACAGACAAATGCTCCGGCACCATACTTAATATGAATATGGAAACTGAAATCAGTACCTAAAATATTATCACCAAGACAGCCAAACTCCTCAGCTTCCCTGATGGCAATTCTTAAACGCTTAATAGCCAGCGGATATTCAGCACGGATATAGATTTCACCCTCATCAGCACCAATTGCGTAGCCGGCAATAGCCATAGCTTCCAGAACTGAATGTGGGTCACCTTCCAGAATCGAACGGTCCATGAAAGCACCTGGATCGCCTTCATCGGCATTACAGATAATATATTTCTTATCAGACTTAGAAGCCTTGGCAAAAGACCACTTCTTGCCGGTTGGGAAACCGGCACCGCCTCTTCCTCTTAAACCAGACTTGGTAACTTCTTCAATAACCTCATCCTGACTCATGTCAAACAGACACTTGGCCAAAGCCTGATAACCGCGGGTTGCGATACATTCCGCAAAGTTTTCTGGGTTGATTAAACCAGCCTTATGTAAGGCAATACGGTGCTGCTTACCATAGAATGGAATATCATTCTGATGCTTCGCAGTCTCTCTTGGAGTAATCTTATATAAAAGATCATCCAGTACATCATTAGTCAGAATTGACTCAACAATTCTTTCAGCATCCTCTTTATGAACCTGAACATAGAAAATATTGTCAGGATAAATCTTTACGATTGGACCCCTGGCACAGAAACCAAAACAGCCGGTAATATCCGCAAAAATCTTGTCTTCCAGGCCTCTTTCCTTCGCAATACGGTTAATCTCACTAACGATATCTAAAGAATCCTGAGCTGCACAGCCAGTACATGAACATACCGAAATAATTCTCTTGGCATCAGGATCATGGCTCATCTTCTGATCAATAAGGCATTTAACTCGATCATACATGTTGAGCAGATCCTGCTTCGAATTTAATCTATCACACATATCCTATACCTCCTACATATATGAATCCAAAATACCAGGAACATCCTCTTCAGTAATGTTTCCGTAAGTCTTACCATTAACCTGCATAACTGGAGCCAGTGCACAGGCACCAACACATCTTAAAGTTGTAATAGTGAATTTTCCATCTGGTGTAGTTTCACCATTTTTGATACCTAAATGATTTTCAGCTGCCTCTAAAAGCTTGCCTGATCCCTTAACGAAGCAGGCTGTACCCAAACATATTGAAACAACGTTGTCACCCTTTGGTTTCATTGTAAAGAATGAATAGAAAGTAACTACTCCATATACCTGTGACACATTTACACCTAAACGGTCAGCGATATGTTTCTGTACCTTCATTGGCAAATAACCAAAGATGCCCTGCGCTGTATGTAATATCGCAATCATCTCACTTGGGTCATTGCCTACAGAATCAATAAATTCATCTAATTCTGCAAACATTTCCTCATTTGTCTTCATGTGATTCCTCCCTAAACATATTAATTTTATCAAATGATAATAATAATTCCTAATTTATTTGTATGCCCTTACAATAATTAGAAGTAACTAACCTTAATTTTCTTGCCCATCTTCTTCAGACACTCTGACAGATTCTGAACAATATTCATCTTAATGTTGAAATTGATTGGCAGATCTGGATTCTGGTGAGCCGGATTGACCGCTTTGCCCACATAGAAATTAATATCGGTAGCCTCCTCAAACAGTAAACGACAGATCTGCGAAGCTCCATCCTGCGAATTGGCCCATTCTTGCCGGTATATGTCATCCTGAATATGATCTCTGGCATATTCCAGTACCTTGTTCATGGTGATAACACCCTCGGTAACTAAGTCAATACCCTCAACCTTGGCAATTGGCGGAATATCGCTCTTGGCATAGTTGAGTGAAGCTCGAATCGGTTTATTCAGATACTTGGCCGCAATTGTAGTGGTTGTACCTCCACAGACAATATGCTTACCCTCCTTGGCAAAGAACAGTGACATCATACGGTCAGCATCATCTCTGTTGGCTGGTGGACCAAATAATAGATTCATTGGTACTCTTTTTCTGATCTTTAATACACAGGCAGTGGCATCATCACCTGGCTTTCTGCCATAAAGTGTGTAACATTCATCTACCAGCATCGTCGCCAGCGTCTTGGCATTATGTCCTACAACGGCCAGACACTGCATATAGGCGGCAATATCTTCTCTTTTCCAGCCAAAGTTGAATTCACGGCCAATACCGGCATGCGGACAGCCATCAGACATCGCAATAAAGATATCGCCTTCCTTCATCTTAATCTGTGAAGAATAAATCTTCTTGCCATCATAGCTTAATTCCTTAGTTGGATAATCAAATATCTCACCATCTCGAATCATGATAACCAGCGGATTGTCATACTGAATAAGCTCCAGATGCTCCGAATCAATGACATGCATGATGGTAAAAGTCGAATAAGCCACCCCTCTTGTTGAACAGATAGGCAAAGTAGCCGCAATTGTATCAACACATTCATCAAGCGAAAGACCGGCTGACATCATAGTCGAAATAATCTTCGAGGTTAAAGTCGAAAGAATCGAAGCCTTAACACCAGAGCCTAAGCCATCAGCCAGCACAATAACTGATGAATTATCACCCTGATCAACGATTTCGACATGGTCACCACATAACTCTTCACCATAGTGAAATATGGATTTCCAGCCTACATCTATACATAAATCATTCATTTGAGATCGACTCCTTCAGTTTAGAAAGCGCAATCTTAGTTTCAGCTGCAGTTTCACCAAGCAGTGAGGCAATTTCCTGTACAATACGCATCTGCTTCTCAACTACCGTATCAGCTACCTCGGCTGTCTGTCTTATTACATCTACTCTCTTTTCTCTTTCCAGCTGCTCATCAGTTACATCTCTCATGATGCAGATTAAAACTCTTGCCTCCTTATCATAGGTAACAGTCATCTCCACATAAATACGATAATCAGCCAGATATCTTAACTCATTAACCACATTGTTTCCAGACTCCAGAACATCCACAAAAAGCTCAGGATCCATAATTCTGGTTACTGACTCACCCAGTACATCAGTATCTCTTCTGATATTCAGAATACGCTTGGCACTAGGATTAATCTGCTGCACCTCAAGCTTCTCATTCAGTACAAAAATACCATTAGGTGAATTATTGGTAATATTATCAGTCAAAGCCTCAGCCTTGCCCCTTAAATATGGAAGACACATTGAAAGCTCAGCCTTCTCCTGGAAAACGGCGATAGCCTTCTTGCGGCAGGTATCATAGCCACAGCCTCCACAGTTAAGCTCCTGAGCTGCAGTAAACTTACCCATTCTGTTTAGAATAGTACGGATCTGTTCCTCAGAAGGATTACGTGACTCCAGCGCAATAATATCAAACTGCTTACGGATATTATTGACATGAGGCTGCTCAACATCAAAATCATATGGACCGGCATACCTGTTTACCGCAATAACATTATCCAGTGTCTTGTTGTTTTCCATCAAAGGACCGCCAACACATGATCCCACACAGGCTGACATCTCGATAAAACACTTATGAATGCCACCCTTTTCAATATCGTCAAGGAACTTCATACAGTTCTCAACACCATCAACCGCAATATAAGTATAGTCAGGATTATCGGCTGCCATACTCTTTAAAATACCGCCAGTGGTTGGGAAAAGTCTGGCCTTGGTTTCAGCCATATCATCCTTGTCTTCTCTTAGAACAACACCCTGTTCCCTGAGCCAGTTACTTAACTCATCAAAAGTCAGTACGGCATCTACAATGCCCTCATATCTTTCAGCCTCATCCTTCTTGGAAATACATGGACCAATAAAGACAGTTCGACATCCCGGATGGTCCTCCTTAAGCTTCTTACAGTGTGCCTGCATAGGTGATACTACATCAGCCAGATAACATAATTCATTTGGATAATACTTCTGTATCAGCAAATTAATAGAGTGGCAGCAGGAAGAAATAACTACATCCTTCTTATCCTCATTTAATAATCGGTCATATTCCCTCTTGACAATAGTAGCTCCCACAGCTGTCTCGTCAACACCCTTAAAACCAAGCTGCAGCAGAGCTTCCCTCATGCATTCAATACCGGTATTATAGTTGGCCACAAAACTAGGTGCCAGAGAAACATAAACATCCTCACCCGAAGACATATACATCTTCACCTTAGACACCTCAGAATAAATACTCTTGGCATCCTGCGGACATACGACAAAACACTGACCGCATTCAATACACTCATTATTAATAATATGAGCCTGACCACCCGAAAACCTGATAGCCTTTACCGGACAGTACCTGATGCATTTATAACAGTTAACACAGTTAGCTTTCTTTAAACGAATAAACTCTGTACTTGGCATATTACTTACCTAACCTTGCCATGACCGTATCTCTAAAGAAAAGACCGAAGTTCTCTCTGTTTACACCCTGGAAAACATCATCATCAATCTGTACAGTTACGCCCTCTCTATTACACTTGCCAAGACAGAACGAACCAATTAAATCAATATCATTCTCAAGACCATTATCCGCAATAGCCTTCTGAAACATTTCCACCAGATCCTCAGAACCCTTCAGGTGACATGAAGATCCTATACAAATCGCAATCGTCATCATACTCTCCCTTTTAAACCTACCTTTCTATTATACAGGAATGAATGTTAATTATTTAACAAAGTTTTTAGATGTATTCTATAAATTTATTATAAACCACCACCAATCAAAATAACTTCAATCTGTGTTCAACAAATAATTACAGTAGTCTAAACAGCTTCTTTTAAGCTGTTTTTTAAAAAAATAATACATTTCTGC
>JBJFHC010000304.1:0-6961 GCA_051893275.1 Erysipelotrichaceae bacterium
GATTATGAGAACTCTTTTTCCTGTATAATTATTTCATGATGAATAGTAAGGAGTTAAAGAAAAACGCAAAACAAAGTCTTAAGAAACATTATCTTATCTTTGTGATTGTCTGCCTGGTGGCAGGTATTCTGGGTGTATCATATTCGTCTTCACTGAGTATTCTGAATAGTGAAAAAGGAGCAGAAGAATCGGTAAGTGAAACAAATTATGACGATGCTTCGACATTTTGTGGTCTGGTTAATACCGTTATTGATGATTTCTTTGAGGAAGCCAGAAAGAATTCAGAAAATGTTGAGGAAATAAAAGATAATATTGGGGTTGTCAATCTCGAAAGAAAAAATGGTGTATTAGCCAGAATTGTCAATGAGATAACTACCGGCAAGGTATATGTAACCATTTATAATATGATTACTTCAGTTATATCATCAAAAAATATTGCCTTTGGTATCTTTGTATTATTGGTTGGTGCTGTCTATATCCTGGGTCAGGTGCTGATTAATGCCGTCTATCAGGTATCTATGAAGCGTATCTTTATGGAAGGAAGAAAGTATGACATTGTTAAGCCAAACAGAGCCACTTTCCTGTTTAAGACAAAGAAAGTAATAAAGGCTACCTGGACGATTACTTTAGCCTCAATCTATAAATATTTATGGTGGCTGACTGTAATTGGCGGCATTATCAAGTCTTACAGCTATGCCCTGGTGCCATATATTGTAGCGGAGAATCCGGATATTAAGGCAAATGAAGCTATTACTTTATCCAGAAAGATGATGAAGGGCTATAAGTTTAAGCTGTTTCTTTTCAGATTGAGTTTTATTGGCTGGGATATTCTGGATGTTCTGACACTTGGTATTTCGGGTGTATTTTTTTCCAATCCATATAAGGAAGCAGCTTTGGCTGGTTTCTATAATGAAATGAGAAGTATTTCTAAAGACAATAATGTTGAAAATGTTGAATTATTGAACGATACATATCTGTATGAAGATGCGGATATTGAACTTATTAAAAAGGAATATGCTGATGATATTCCTGAAGACAAAAAGGATATTGATCTATCAGTATTTAAACGTAAGGGTATCAGAGGATTTTTAGAGAGAAATTTTGGTATAGCCCTTACTTATGATGAAACAGAGGACAGATATAATGAGGCTTATGAGGCTAAGGAAAGATATAAGAATGTAAGAGATATCCTGGACTTTAAGCAGTATCCTGACAGACTCTTTCCAATTAAGATGGTTTATACCAATAAGCGTTTAGAGGATACTCATTACTTAAGGCATTATTCGGTGCTGTCACTGGTCGCAATATTCTTCATTATCTGTTTTGGCGGCTGGCTTTGGGAAGTGTCTTTAAATCTTGTGACCAATGGAACGCTGGTAAACCGTGGTGTGCTGCATGGACCATGGCTACCAATCTATGGTACGGGCGGCGTGATGATTCTGGTGCTCCTTTATAGATTCCGAAGAAATCCAGCATTATTTGTGGTGCTTACAATCATCTTGTGTGGACTGGTTGAATATGGTACTGGCACCTACCTGGAGATGACCAAGGGCATTAAATGGTGGGACTATGCCGGCTACTATATCAATATATCCGGAAGAATCTGTGCTGAGGGATTACTGGTATTTGCGTTAGGTGGTGTGGCGATTACCTATATGGTAGCTCCGGCTATTGATAATCTGATAAGGAAAGTAAATAAGAAGGTTCTTACTGTTGTCTGTGTTATTCTGGTATTAGTATTTATTGGTGATTCTATCTACAGTAATAAGCATCCTAATACTGGTGAGGGTGTTACAAATAAAGTTGTTTTGGGGGATTTTGATGTATGTTAGCTCTGGCTTTTGCGATTCCGGCTTATATTCTGTTGATTTTTATTTTCTATAAGCAGGTTAAATATATAAATAAGTATTTTAAGGGAAATAAGATAATGATTGCTCTGTCGGCAATATATCTGCTTATATCACCCCTATCTATTCCTGGTGCTTTCTTTTCACCAAGGGGTACATTATTAAGAAGAGTACTAACCAGTATCGGTAATTACTGGATGGGCTTCAATCTGCATTTTGTGCTGGCCATGGGCCTATGTTTCCTGATCAGACTGATTGTAAAGCTTATTAAAAAGGATAAATATAACTTAAGACTGGCTCAGAAGATTACCAATGTGGTGGTTGTGTCTTTTACTATATTAATGTCAGTATATGGCATTGTGAATGCTCAGAATCTGCAGGTTACGACTTATGATGTAACAGTTGATAAGGCATCAAAACAGGATGAACTGAATGTGGTATTAATTGCCGATCTGCATCTTGGCTACAGTGTAGGTGTAAGGCAGATGGAAAGAATGGTGAACAAGATTAATGAACTTGAACCGGATGTAGTAGTAGTAGCCGGCGATATTTTTGATAATGAGTTCTCGGCTATTGCCAATCCAGTAAAAGTAGCTGAGGTATTGAGGGGTATTAATTCTAAATATGGTGTCTATGCGGTTTATGGCAATCATGATATTGAAGAAGATATTCTCTGCGGTTTTACTTTCTCGGATGATGATGTTACTCAGGTTACTTCAATCAAGGAGATGGATGATTTTATTGAAAACTGTGGTTTTACTTTCCTTTATGATGAAGCAGTACTCATTAATGATGACTTCTATATCTATGGCCGACCTGATGAGGAAAGACCTAACTTTGGCAATGATTCAAGAATTGAAGCTTCTAAGATTACTGAGGGTTTAGATCAGTCGAAACTTATTTTATGTGTAGATCATGAACCAGCTGAGCAGAAGGAACTCTCAGCTGCCGGAGTCGATGTTGACCTTAATGGTCATACTCATGCCGGTCAGGTATTCCCGGGTAATATTATTATTAACTTTTTCTGGGATATAGCCTATGGCTACAAGAATTTTGATGGCATGCATAATATCGTTACCTCTGGTGTTGGCCTGTTTGGACCAAATATGCGTACCTTTACCAAGGCAGAAATTGCTCAGGTTATGATTCATCTGAATTAGTACTGTTCAAGTTTTGAACAGTTTAAGGGACTCTGGTTTTTACTGGAGTCTTTTTCTTTATAATAGAGGCGTAAAAAGAGAGGTATTATATGTCATTTCCTAGAAATTTCTTATTTGGTGGTGCAACTGCAGCTAATCAGTGCGAAGGTGCCTGGGATGAAGGTGGCAAGGGTCTTTCAAGCTTTGACTTCACTCTGGCCGGTTCAGTTAAGAAGCAGCGTTATTCAACATTCTTAGACAAGGATGGGAATCTGGTAAAGGGTGGTATGTTTGGTTTTGGAATTCCCGAGGGGGCCACTCCATATACTGTAGAGGGTGAATATTATCCTAATCGTATCGGTGTTGATTTCTATCATCACTATAAGGAGGATATTAAGTTATTCGCTGAAATGGGCATGAGGCTGTTTAGACTTTCTATTTCATGGCCCAGAATTTATCCAAATGCCGATGAAGAGACTCCTAATCAGGAGGGCATCGATTTCTATCGTTCAGTATTTGAGGAATGCAGGAAGTATGGTATTGAACCACTGGTTACTATTTCCCACTACGATGATCCGCTGGCTATTGATCTGAAACATGGAACCTGGAAAAACAGAAAGGTTATTGATTACTATGAGAAGTATGCCAGAACTCTGTTTACGGAGTATAAGGGTTTAGTTAAGTACTGGCTGACTTTTAATGAAATCAACTGTCTGATGATGATGCCTAAGTTCATGGGTTTAGAAGGTGAGGCTTTAACAAAGGCTTACTCTGATGCCTATCTGCAGCTTCATAATAAGTTCCTGGCTTCCGCAAAGGCGGTAAAGGCTGCCCATGAAATTGATCCAGAAATGATGGTAGGCTGTATGATTGCCGGTGGTCCAAGCGTTTATCCATTAACATGTGATCCTAAGGATGTCTTAAAGGCTATGCAGGAGCAGCAAGAGAACTTCTACTGTTCAGATGTTCAGGTAAGAGGCGAATATGGAGCCTACGCAAAACGTATGTGGAAGGAAGCCGGAGTTAATATTGAAGTTAGTGAAGAAGATGCAAAATTATTGAAAGAGGGCAAGGTTGATTTCTATTCATATTCATATTATTCAACTAATGTGGCAACTACTCATAAGGATGCAGGCGATGAAGCTGCCGGCAACTTTGTAGCTTCTGTAAAGAACCCATATCTTCAGTACTCCGACTGGGGCTGGTCAATGGATCCAGATGGCTTAAGATATACTCTAAATATCATACATGACCGTTACTGTTGCCCAATCATGGTAGTTGAAAATGGTCTTGGTGCCTATGATACAGTTGAAGAAGATGGTTCAATCCACGATCCATATCGTATTGATTATTTAAGAGGTCATATTAAAGCTTTAGGTGAAGCCATTGATGATGGCGTAGAACTGATTGGCTATACTACCTGGGGCTGTATCGATATTATCTCAGCTGGTACTGGCGAGATGTCTAAGCGTTATGGCTATATCTATGTCGACAGAGATGATCTGGGCAATGGTACTTTAAAGAGGTCTTTAAAGGATTCCTACTTCTGGTATAAGAAGGTTATTGCCTCTAATGGTGAGGATTTAGATTAATAATTATATTCAAAGGCTGTCGATTGACAGCCTTTATAAATAAAGGATATGGCCATAAATTAAGAAGGGGTTAGTATTTCTCGCGGCGCTGAGCTTCTTAAAGTGCCTGTAAGTGATTTGAAACAGTTCTGTGGCAAGGTGGAGGTCTAAACGAATAGATATATCAGCAGTGATACTAATATCTGGCTAGACTTTAACGTAATATCTTAAATTGATTTACCTTTCTTACTTCCATATACATATATCATGTATAAAGAAGCCATGAGGGTAGAAATAATTGATCCGTCCGAGCTTCTAGATGAGCTTGTGTAAAGAGGGCTTCGTGGTGTCGAACTTACGACAGAAGAATTTTATTATGCAGCTGAATTAGCATCTAAATATGTTAAACTGTCTGGTTATGACCGAATCGCTCTAGTAATCGCTATATTCAGAAACATAACTTTACTTACAGGTGATGGTGCACTTAGAAATGCCGCAAAGGCTGAAGGGGTAGAAGTTATTGGCACTATCGGTCCTCTGGATCAATTATTTAAAGAAAATTATATAAACAAGGCTGAATATAGATTTTGTCTGGAAAGTCTTCTTGAAGATGTGAATCATCGCCTTCCAGAAAACGAATTAAAGAAATTGTCTTACTGGTTTGGCAGAGTAATATTTTTAAAGAAGTTTTTATATTTTGTTGTAGCTGGAGAATCTGTTACAACATTTTTTATTATTCTGTATAATTAGCACTCTATTATCTACTTTGTTAGCAGTCCTATCTTGACACTGCTAATGAAAGTGGTATTATATAAATGTACCTGATAAAGGGTATTGATAAATATATGGGAGGTTAAGATTATGAGATATTTACCAAATTTATTTGATGATTTCTTCCCAACCGTAAGAAACTCTGTTATGAGGACAGACATTCATGAAAATGAAGGCTGTTATACCCTGGATGTAGAACTTCCTGGATTCAAGAAAGAGGATATTTCTCTTGATGTTGATGATGGCTATCTGGTAATTAAAGCCAAGAACGAAATGTCTAATGAAGAAAAGAATGAAAAAGGTGAAATTATCAGAAGCGAAAGAAGTTATGGTTCCTGCTCAAGAAGCTTCTATGTGGGCGATGAGATCAAGGCCAGCGACATTAAAGCTAAGTTTGATGGCGGCGTTCTTGAGGTAATTGTTCCTAAGAAGGAAGCTGAGCAGATTGAAAACAAAGAAGTAATTATGATTGAGTAATTACTTCTTCCCTGAAAAGGGTTTAGCACTCTTTTATTAAGAGTATTAGCACTTAAGTATTGACAGTGCTAAAAATAGTGGTATTATATAAATGTACCTGATAAAAAGGCGTAAATATTGGAGGTATTAAGATTATGAAATATTCACCTAGAAGATATGATTTATTTGACGATATGTTTGATGATTTCTTTGGAACTGCACCAGTTGCATCTATCATGAAGACTGATATTCATGAAAAGGATGGCTATTATACTCTGGATGTTGAGCTTCCAGGTTATAAGAAGGAAGACATCAATATGGAGATTGCCAATGGTTATCTGACTATAAAGGCTAAGCATGAAGTAAATGATGAAGAAAAGGATGCCAAGGGTAATCTGGTAAGAAGCGAGAGAAGCTTTGGTTCATGTTCAAGAAGTTTCTATGTAGGTTCTAACATTAAGGCCAGTGATATCAAGGCCAGATTTGAAAATGGTATTCTGGCTATTACTCTTCCAAGCGAGAAACAGAAGCAGATTGAATCTAAAGAAATGATTTCAATTGATTAATTAAATTATCCATTTCCCCTTTGACCCTCAGAATTATCTGAGGGTCTTTTGTTAATTAAAGTAAAAAATGTCTTCAAACTTTTTATCCAGGGCGATACAGATAATGAGTGCCAGTTTGGCGGTAGGGTTAAACTGCAGGGTTTCGATTGAGGAAATAGTATTTCTGGAAACGCCAACCATCAAAGCCAGTTCTTGCTGCGACAGGCCTTTTTCGTTTCTTATTTCTTTGAGATGGTATTTTAATATCAGATCTTTTTCCATTATAGTATTACCGAAGAACTCATAAGCTGATAGATATGGCAGGAAGAGAAAAGACTAACCATTACTGTGTAACTTATTGCCAGCAGCAGTTCATGCTTCTCGTGCAGCTTTCGATATTTGTACCAGAAGCCAGCCATCGGCATCGAGAAAACTCGGCATAAAGGCCATAGTTGGTTCCTTTACCGGCAAAAATCTGGATGATAAATAACAATGTTGCCAGTAATCCTGATGCCAGGCAGGCGTATCTGTTAGCTTTGATAATTATTTCCTGTTCATAGATTTCCTGATTCGCATTTTCTTTCTTTGCCTTTTCGACTATTTCTTCTTTTGTCATAATAAGCTCCTTTGCC
>JBJFHC010000305.1:0-1819 GCA_051893275.1 Erysipelotrichaceae bacterium
CAATGTATATTGAAGCTATTCAGGAAGCTAAAAGAGGTGACTTTGAAGCTGCCAGAAAGCTAATTAAAGAAGGCGAAGAAATCTTTACCGAAGGACACAAAGCGCATGCCTCTTTAGTGCAGAAAGAAGCTCAGGGTGAAGCTGTTGTTCCTCAGCTTCTGCTGGTGCATGCTGAAGACCAGCTGATGTCAGCCGAAGGTTTCAAGACTATCGCCACAGAATTTGTGGATCTCTACGAAAGAATGGGTAAATAGAATGATTATCAATATTGATGCACCTGTTAAGCAGGATCAGATTATCAAGTGTCTTGAAGAAAATACCGAAGTAAAGTATGAATACAAAGGCCATCCAAATAATATGCGTACTCAGGTTCAGTTTGAAGTAGAAGATGGCGATAATCGTATTGCCTACACCAAAACTTATATTAAACAAAAGCTGGGCAATCTAGTAGTCTTCAGAGTACTGGAAGATGGAAAGAACTGGTAATGTTAAGAAGTGATTTTTTGTGGGGTGGTGCTGTTGCGGCTAATCAGTGTGAAGGTGCCTACAACGTTGACGGTAAGGGTCTTTCAACAAGTGACTGTATGTCAGCAGGTTCACACACTGTACCAAGACAGTATACCGATGGTGTTGCTGATGGTGTTTATTATCCAAGTCATGATGCGATAGATTTCTATCATCGCTATAAAGAGGATATTAAGTTGTTTGCCGAAATGGGCTTTAAGTGTTTTCGTACCTCTATCAACTGGACCAGAATTTTCCCTCATGGTGATGAAGAAAAACCTAATGAAGCTGGACTAAGATTCTATGATGATCTTTTTGATGAGTGCCTTAAATATGGAATAGAACCAGTTGTAACTATTTCACATTATGAAACACCTTATTACCTGGTAAAGGAATATGGTTCCTGGACTAACAGAAAACTTATTGATTTCTATGTAAACTACTGTAAGGTTATTTTTGAAAGATATAAGGATAAGGTTAAATACTGGATGACTTTCAACGAGATAAACTGTATCTCTCTATTTCCAGCCATTCCGGCAGGTTTAAGAGTTACAAAAGATAATCCTGATTTCTATGATGTAGTATTAAATGCTGCCCATAATGAATTTGTGGCTTCCGCAAAGGCTGTAAAACTTGGTCATGAAATCAATCCTGATTTCAAGATTGGCATGATGATGTTATATCCGTTAGAGTATCCTATGACCTGCAATCCGGATGATTCTGTTAAGTGTATGCAGGATATGGATATGCATTACTATTTCTCTGATGTTCAGGTAAGAGGCTATTACTCTAATAAGGCTAAGAAGTTCTGGGAAAAGAATAATGTAAGAATTAATATCGAAGCTGGTGATGAAGAGGTATTAAGAAACGGTACTGTTGATTATATTGGTTTCTCATACTATATGACTAATGTTGCCAGCACTGATGCTTCTTTAGAAAAGACGGGCGGCAATATGCTTGAAGGAATTAAGAATCCTTATCTGAAGGCTACTGACTGGGGTTGGCAGATTGATCCGGTAGGTTTAAGACTTTCGCTTAACAATCTCTATGACCGCTACCAGATTCCGCTGTTCATTGTGGAGAATGGCATGGGCGCAGCCGATAAGCTTGAAACCGATGGTTCAGTTCACGATGACTACCGTATCGATTATCTAAGACAGCACATTAAACAGCTGAAATTGGCGGTTGAAGAAGATGGCGTAGATCTGATGGGCTATACGCCATGGGGCTGTATTGATCTTGTCTCAGCAGGAACCGGCGAAATGAAGAAGCGTTACGGTTTCATCTATGTTGACAGGGATGACAGAGGAAATGG
>JBJFHC010000306.1:0-6920 GCA_051893275.1 Erysipelotrichaceae bacterium
ATAATTCCTGTTATCCACGAACTCCTGTACAGCTTCCGGCATGCCTCCTACCGCCTGAAAAGATCCTGGTACTTGCTGTTTATTGCCTCGGTAATCATTTTACACTCATCAAAATATTTCTTTAAAACAGGCTTAATATCATAGCCAAGAGCCCATAAAAACTCCTCAAAATCCAGAGAATACATATCTATCTGTCTTTCATAGCCAACAGGAATAGACAGTATCCCCTTATAATGCAGCCCCAGCAAAGAACCGGAGGCAATTATATCAGCTCTGTCATCAATCGCCAGAAACTTAAGCACAGTACGCGCATTTGGACAATGCTGTATCTCATCAAGAAAAATTAAAGTTATGCCTTTAATTTCAAAATTATCTATATATAAAGACATTTTCCGATATATTTCATCAGTTTCCAGACCGCCATCAAAAATATTCAGATAATCTGAATTAGATTAAAAATTAATCTCATAATAATTATCGTACTTCTGCATACCAAAATATCGAATTATAAAGCTCTCCCCTACCTGTCTTCCACCTTTTACCAGGAGACATTCATTACGTTTATTGTTCTTCCATTCAAGAAGACTGTCATGTATTTTTCTCTTCAGCATATCATACCTCAATATAATTTTAAGAAGCTATATGCATTAAATTTGACAGTCTCGAAACAAAAAGATGCATCATTTTTGACAGTTACTAAGTCAAAAGATGCATCATTTTTGACGTTAAATTAATATATTCGTATATTACTTATGACATCTGTCACACTTGTCACAGCCACAGGAACACTTATTATGCCTCATAGATCTGATTGCCAGTATGACAATTAAAATAAGTATTAAACTAACCACAAATGTTCCCATTATCCCTGTCCTTTCTGATTATCAGATATAACATAAGCACAAACACAACAACTGCCATTATCAGATATATGACATTCATGTTGCCTGTGAATGCAGAGCCAAACTGATAGACTATTAGAGAAACTGCATAGGCAAAAAGACATTCATAGCCAATCGCAAACAAGGTCCACTTTAAAGAATGCATCTCCGCCTTAATGGCCGATACTGCCGCAACACAGGGCATACATAAAAGATTAAATATCAGAAATGCATAAGCACTTAAGGGTGTAAACACACTCATTAGATTGGCATATACATCACCAGGATACATAATGCCTAAAGTAGAAACGATATTTTCCTTGGCAATTAATCCAGTCAGTGTAGCAATAGCCATCTGCCACTCACCAAATCCTAAAGGCTTAAATACCCAGGCAATAGTATTACCGATATTTGCGAGAAATGAATATTCAACCTGATTTTCACTTAACATTACAATTGAGCCATTCATATAGCCAAAATAAGTAAGGAACCAGACTATGATGCTTGAAATAAGAATAACACTTACGGCCTTCTTAACATAGGAGAAACCCCTGTCCCACATGCTCCTTAACAGATCAATCAGTCTTGGAAGATGATAGGTCGGCAGTTCCATTACAAACGGACACTGCTCAGACTTAAACATCCTGAATTTCTTTAAGATTATGCCAGATACTATTATGGCAATAATACCGATAATATAGGAACTTATTGCCACTACTGGTGAACCGCCAAAGATGGCACCGCATAACAGGGAAATAAATGGCACCTTGGCACCACAGGGAATAAAGGAAGTAGTAATGATAGTCATCCTTCGATCAGAAATACTCTCAATCGTTCTGGATGCCATGATACCTGGTACTGAACAGCCCGTACCTACCAGAATCGGAATAAACGATTTTCCTGATAAACCAAACTTCCTGAACAGCCTGTCTAAGACAAAGGCAATTCTGGACATATAGCCACAGGACTCCAGAAAACCAAGCAGGAAGAACAGCACAAACATCTGTGGCGCAAAACCCAGTACCGTACCAACGCCTGCCACAATACCATCCAGAATAAGCCCTTTAAGCCAGTCAGCACACTTGGCCCAGTCCAGTAGCTTTTCAATCATTACCGGAATGCCATCAATCCAGATACCATAATCTCTTGGGTTTACTTCATTTAGACCATTTTCTCTAAAATAGTTCCTGGCCTCCGTAAAACTCATACCCAGATTATCTGGATTATTGGATATATCATAATAAACCACATATCTTGTAGTCTTTAGAGTATCTTCATCTGCCTTTTCAACAATTCTATAAGTATCAGAACTGTCTACTTTTTCCATTTCACTTAAGAAAGCAGGATCATCATAATCTAAACCAGTAAATGCCTCCACTATCAATGTGGCATCATCATGGCTTTCTCTGGCAATATTGTAACTGTTTGAGCCAATACCCAGTATATGAAAACCATCACCAAATAAGGAGTCATTAGTCCAGTCTGTAAGCTTTGCGCCGACGCCAACCATTGAAATATAGTAAACCAGAAACATTGCCAGCAGAAATACCGGCAGACCAAAATGCCTAGAGGTAACTACCTTATCTATCTTGTCGGATATCGATAACAGATTTGCCCTGTTCTTGCGGTAACAGGTCTTTAATACTGACTCAATATAGTTATATCTTTCATTAATAATGATTGAATCCGATTCATCATCATTCTCTTTTTCACATTCTCTAATATCATTTTCAATATGATTCTTTATTTCCTCAGAAATATGAAGATCCTCATATACTCTCTCATCTCTTTCAAAAAGTTTGATGGCATACCATCTCTGCTGATTATCAGGGAGATTGTGTACAGTTATTTCCTCAATGTGCGCCAGGGCATGTTCTACCGAGCCAGAATAGCGATGTTCCTTAATGGGAAGATTCTTCTTAGCTGTTTCTGCAGCCAGTCTGGCAGCTTCCAGAGTATTATCTTCCTTTAAAGCCGAGATAGTGGTAACTGGTACTCCCAGCTTCTCACTTAATATTTCGGTATTAATCTTATCGCCATTTTTCTTGACGACATCCATCATATTAATCGCAATCACTAAAGGTATACCCACCTCCAGTAACTGTGATGTTAAATAAAGATTTCTTTCCAGATTTGTACCATCCACAATATTCAGGATGGCATCTGGTCTTTCCTTAATCAGAAAATTTCTTGCGACTACTTCTTCCTGTGTATAGGGAGAAAGTGAATAAATACCTGGCAGATCCACAATAACTATGTTGTCATCGCCAATCAGCTTTCCCTCTTTTTTCTCAACCGTTACACCTGGCCAGTTGCCAACATACTGATTGGAACCGGTAAGGGTATTAAAAAGCGTTGTCTTTCCACAGTTTGGATTACCAGCTAAAGCTATTTTTATCATTACTCTACCTCAATCAAAGAAGCATCTTCTTTTCTTAGTGACAGCTCATAACCTCTAACATTTATCTCGATGGGATCGCCCAGCGGTGCCAGTTTTCTTACATAGACTTCTACACCCTTGGTTACTCCCATATCCATTATTCTTCTTTTCAGAGCACCCTGCCCGTGAACCTTTATTACCTTGGTTTTTTCGCCAACTTTTACATCCTTTAAAGTACGCATACAAACCTCCAGTTAGATATTGCTAACTTATTATAGAAAGGGTGCTTATAGTTTGTCAATTCAAAACAACGGTTGTATTATAAATATATGAATGAAGTGAAATTATTAGAATCCGGAGAGATGTATCTGGAAACCATTCTGGTACTCACAAAAAGAAATCAGACAGTAAGATCAATCGATATCTCCAGGACAATGAACTTTTCTAAACCATCAGTATCGCGAGCTGTAGGAAAACTTGAAGAAGGAGGATACATAAACGTTGATACTAATGGTCTTATTACATTGACCGAAAAAGGCTTAAGCCTGGCTGAAAGCGTTTATGAAAAACACGTAATACTTACAGAAATACTAATGTCTATTGGCGT
The DNA here is from genome assembly GCA_051893275.1 of Erysipelotrichaceae bacterium. Classification (GTDB taxonomy): domain Bacteria; phylum Bacillota_I; class Bacilli_A; order Erysipelotrichales; family Erysipelotrichaceae; genus Colivicinus. The sequence continues at coordinate 3,869 of JBJFHC010000306.1, forward strand.
AAATGAAAAAACAGCCACTGATGATGCCTGTCGAATTGAACATGTCATTTCCGAAGAATCATTTATGGCTATTAAAAAACATTTTAATAAATGATTAATAATGCTTAATGCGGCCCTCATACTTTGAATAAATCTCATCGTTTGAGTTGCCATCCACATTCTGCGATTTAAACACCAGGGGCTTAATGCCCTTTTCTGTTAGACTTTTAACAGCTAGAGCTACACAGGTATTTAAAAGATACATACACATAATGCTGGAAACAGGACCCGTTTCCACACCATCATAGACAAGCGATACATCACCAGCTGGAACACAGGTATCAATCACCACATCAGCCAGTTCGAACAGACGTTTTCCGCTTGAATGCCTTGAGGTCTGATTCTTTGACTGATTAAGATTGGTAACGGCGATGACTTTGATTCCTTCTTTTCGGCATCTTAAAGCCATCTCCACTGGCATGGCATTGCGTCCAGAATTAGAAGTAATAATCATAATATCACCCTGTTCAATCTTATATGAATCATAAACCACATCAGCTACACCGCTGGTTCTTTCAATTGCGCAGGACCTTCTGGCACCAAATGTCGGAATGCAATCAGGATCTACCATCGCATCAACATTGCATAGACCGCCAGCTCTGCCAAACAGTTCAATACCTGGCATATGGCCATGACCTGTCCCAAAACAGTGAATTATTTTGTCTTCCACAATTGTCTTCTCAATTAATTCAGCTACCTCTTTGATGGAATCCTTATTAACCTCCTCAGCTTTTTCAATTAGCTCTAAGACATTCTTTGTGTAATCAAGCATTTTTATCCTTCTCCTTCCGCTTCTTATCCAAAAACACATTTATCTCGCCACCCCATAAAAAAATATTGAGGCAGACATTTAACCATATCATTAACAGCACAATTGCCGCTAAAGAACCATAGGTAATTGAATAATTCGAATAATTATTAATATAGAATGCATAAATACCGGAAAAAATACTCCAGCCAAGCATCGCAAACAAAGCCCCCGGCAGCTGTTCACGATAAGGACGCTTGGTATTGCTTAAAACCTTATAAAGAAGCGCAAATACCAGCACAATAACGATATAAGTAATAATTTTAGTTGATCTTAACAGATCAAAGACAAAATCAAGTTCACTTGGAAGATAAGAAATAATCAGCTTCACTATCGGCTTGCCAAATACCAGAAGCACTAAAGATGCCCCAATAACCAGTACCATTAAAAGCGTATCAATTAAAGACAGCACCCAGTTCTTAATAGTTCTAAAAACCTTATCTGGCTCATATATCTGCATTAGGGCAATACTTAGGGCATGCACTGATTTGGAGGCAGCATATAAAGTAGTAATTGCCGTAATTGACAACAATGGAACCGATGACTCAGTATAAATCTGACTTACAATATTGGCAATCCAGTAAGAAATAGATGATGGCAGCATATTCATGGCCTCCATCAGTTCATCCATGGTGATTGGAATAATATAACGCAGCGTTGATAAAAGAAACATCAGAAAAGGAACCGCCGACATAATAAAATAAAATGCCGCCTGTGCTGCATACACATTAATCTTATCATTCACAAACGCATGATCGATAAACGCAATAAATTCATCAACCAGTTCTGGAAGCTTAGAAATACCTTTTCTTAATTTCTCTTTCATATATATTCCTATGATACAACACAAAATCAATATTGCCTCTAAGCTTATCAACGCTATTTACAACAATTTTAACTTTCTGCCCTATCTTAAAATCATTTTCCGGCTCTTCATAGCCTACAAATCCCTCAACTGTATTTTCCAGCTTCACAAAAAAACCATGTGCTCCAATATAGCTGATAACACCCTCGTACCTTTGACCAATCTTATCTTCCATATAGATACATTTATAAATATCATCAATAGCCCTCTCAATTGAGACAGCTGTTCTTTCGGCCTTATTACAGTCCTTGGCTATCACCACATTTTTCTTGTTGTCATTATCAACATCACCATTACTGTTAAACACATACTTCCTGAGCATTCGATGCACTATCAGATCAGGATACCTTCTTATTGGCGAAGTAAAATGACAATACTCCTTTAAGCCCAGACCATAGTGACCTGTACAGCCTGTTTCATATACCGCCTTGGCCATACATCTCAACAACAAAGATGATACTAGTGAATATTCCACACTGCCCTCAAAAGACTTCAGACAGTTATTCAGAACATAGCTTTCAAGCTCATATATATTGCCTTTGAAGTGATAGTCCAGGTCCTCTGCTATCTTCACAAAATCAGCTATTCTGTCAGCCTTGGGATAATCATGATTACGGTATATCATCGGCAGATCAAGATAAAACATATGACTGGCTACCACCTTATTAGCCTCAATCATAAAGTCCTCAATCATCAGCTCACTCTTGCCCTGTATTCTGGGTTTTATATCTATTACTTTATTCTTATCTAATTCAATAACAGCTTCATTACTTTCAAAATTAATACCGCCTGACTGCTTCCTCAGCTTATCAATAATACGTGATAGATTATAGCCATCAAATATCATCTGCTTAATATCACTATACTTATTCAGAAGAAACTCATCATGTTCCAGTATTCTGTTTACATCATCATAAGTCATGCGATGCTTAGAACAGATTACTGACTCATAAAGATCATATTCACTTATTTCTCCATCATAGCCAATATGCATCTCTACGCTTAAAGTATACCTGTCCACTCCTTCCCTAAGCGAACACAGATCATTACTTAATAGCTCTGGCAGCATCGGTATAACCTTGCCTGGGTAATAAATAGAAGTTCCTCTTCTTAAAGCTTCTTTATCCAGCTCAGAATTCTCTTTTACATAACTGGAAACATCCGCAATAGAAACATAAAGGACATAGCCTCTTTCGTCTTTCTCAATACAGACGGCATCATCAAAGTCCTTTGCATCTTTGCCATCGATAGTAATAAAACACTTATTTCTCAAATCTCTTCGATTTCCAATATAAACAGTTTTATCAATATTCTCTATCTCTTTAATTACTTTCTTGGGA
>JBJFHC010000307.1:0-6880 GCA_051893275.1 Erysipelotrichaceae bacterium
TTAATAGAAAGAAACCCTTTCAAAAAACCCGAGGAATCCCCAAGCCTCGGGTTTTAACTTTTAACAGAACTTTAACATATCTTTAATATTAGTTTAATTCTTCTTCCTTAGAATAAGTCTATAAACAAAGAAGGAGAACGAAATATGTCAAAGATTGTTGAAACAAATGAAAAGATTGCTGAAAATGTAGTTGAAGGTTATAAGAAGATTGAAGATACAGTAGTAGGTGGCTACAAAAAGATAGAGGACAGCGTAGTCGGCAAATATAAAGAAGTTGAGAATGCCTTTGTCGAAAAGTTCCTGGCAAAAGATGGTGAAAGTGCTGAAGATGCCAAGAAGCGTATGGAAGAAGAATGGAAAGCTGTCGAAGAAGACGTTCAAAAGAATATCAATAAATAAATAAAAGAAAGAGGCAGCCTGGCTGCCTATTTAAATACTTATGAAGAGATTGTTAAAAGTACTTAAGTCACGCTATTTTCTGGCCGCTGATGTTATGAAGGTGTTTTCAGTGTTTCTTTAATATAATTTGAAACAAAACTTTAACAATTTAGAAACAATTGTTTAAGATAATAGAGGAAAACGGAGGTTTTCATATGATCAAGATACTGGTAGTAGAAGATGATGTTAAACTTAATCAGACTGTGTGTACATATCTAAATGACAGCGGTTTTAAGACAAAGGGCTGCGTTAACGCAATGGAGGCCTACGAGGAAATGTACAACAATATTTATGATCTGATTATTTCTGATATTATGATGCCGGAAATTAATGGTTTTGAGTTTGCGGAAAATATCAGGAAGCTTAATAAAACCATACCTATACTTTTTATGTCAGCTAAGGATGATCTTGGTTCTAAACAGCGTGGCTTTCAGCTGGGTATTGATGATTATATGGTTAAACCAATCGACCTGGATGAACTGCTGCTTAGAGTAAGAGCTCTGTTAAGAAGGGCTAACATTGAAATGAGCCGTAAACTTACAGTAGGAAATCTCACCCTTGATCAGGATGCCGTTACTGCCTCTATTAATAATGAAGAGATTGCCGTTACTACCAGGGAATTCAATATTCTGTATAAACTGCTGTCTTATCCAAACAAAACCTTCTCCCGTGCTCAGCTGATGGATGAGTTCTGGGGTATTGAATCACAGACCAGTCTTAGAGCAGTTGATGTCTATATTACCAAGTTAAGAGACAAGTTTTCATTATGTGATGGCTTTGAGATAAAGACAGTAAGAGGCCTTGGCTATAAGGCGGTGCTTAAATGAAAAGAAGCGAGTCATCAATCAATATAGTCAACCGGTCAAAAATTCCCTTTAAGCTTTTCATGATGTTCTGGGGAACACTATTAATGATGTCTGGTATACATTCCGGACTGGTAGTAATGGGCAATAAATTTGAATGGAATGAACTTATACAGGTATTAATACCGATGGTTTACTGGGCTCTGGTGGCTCTGGAACTTACAGCTTATACCCGTTATCAGCTAAAGAAAAACTACGAAGAACCGATGATCAGTTTTGCCAAAGCTACATCCAGGGTAGCTCAGGGTGATTTCTCAGTATATGTTCCTCCACTTCATACCAAAGATAAACAGGATTATATTGATGTAATGTTTGCAGACTTTAATAAAATGGTTGAAGAGCTTGGAAGCATTGAGACACTCAAGACCGATTTCTTTTCCAGTGTATCACATGAGTTTAAGACACCACTGGCGGTAATACAGAATAATGCCGAGCTTCTAAAGAAAAATATTATTGAAGAAGAATATATAGATAATATACTGTATGCGTCTAAAAGACTGTCAAACCTGATTACTAACATGTTAAAGCTGAATAAACTGGAGAAGCAGGTAATTCAGGCTGTACCGGTTAAATTTGATCTCTGTAAGCAGCTGAGTGAAAGTATTATTCAGTTTGAAAAGAACTGGGATGACAAAAATATAGATTTAATAGTAGATATGGAAGACAGAGTTTTTATCAGTTCAGATGAAGAACTATTGTCTTTAGTCTGGACTAATCTTTTATCTAATGCGATTAAGTTTACACCAGTAAACGGAAAAATATCTGTTACTGAAACATCTGATGAAAACAGCATCTCTGTCACCATTTGTGACAGTGGCTGTGGCATGAATGAAGAAACACTTAAACATATATTTGATAAATTCTACCAGGGAGACAGCTCGCATGCCACTCAAGGCAATGGACTTGGTCTTTCACTTGTACACCGAATACTTGTGCTGCTGGATGGGGAAATACATGTAGATAGTGAACTTGATAAAGGGTCCAGTTTTACGGTAAAACTGCCCAAGGGGAATACTAAATGATGGATGAAGAAAAAAAGCCCTACGTGGCTTATGAATATAAGGAAATAACTGTAAAAAACGAAGAACTCTATATGCAGATAGATGGTTATGAATGCTTCGGCTGGAAAGTAGAGGATATTGTTGAAAACAACAAAAGCCATTCAAGCGTAAGAATGAAAAGAGATAGAAAAATTATTAATAAGGTTGAACTGACCCGTCTGCAGAATCATTTTGAAGCCTGTCTTAATGAAATAGCTGCTCTTGAGGAGTCTAAAACAAGAAGGGCAACTATAGTTTCTTTAATTGTTGGAGTAATTGGTACTGCCTTTATGGCGGGTTCTACCTTTGCGATTGTGCATAATCCGCCAATGATAGTCTGGTGTATTATTCTGGCCATTCCTGGTTTTACTGGCTGGCTGCTTCCTTATTTTATATATAAAAAACTCTTAGAAGAAGACACTAACAGAATGAATCAGCTGATAGAAGACAAAAAAGAAGAAATGTTTGAAATATGTGAAAAGGGACATTCGCTGCTTTAATATTAATTTAACAGCATATTAAATATTCTGAAACATCAGTTCATTATAATAACTATGTAAACAACTTAAACAGATTTCTTCTGTGGTGATGCCTGTATTGTCCATGTACCTCCAAAACTGTAAGTCTTATACAGGCATCCCACTATTCTTTATTGTTACTTTTAAAGAGCTCTGCCATTTCCGCAGAGCTTTCTTTCATTCCTCTTTTAAACCATTCCTCAATAAAACCATATAGACCATAGGAAAAATAAGCTGATACATAGGCCTCAACATTGGTCTGTTCCTTTTTTGGTCCACAGGAATCAAGAATACTCTTAAGACTCAGGTAAGCCAGTTTCTGATGATATAGAAGTATACAGATGTCTTTATGTTTATAGTAATAATTGAATATTTCTTCAATGAAATTGAAATCTGGTTTCTTAATAATATCTATCCACCATTCATCAAGATTCTTTTTCAGATAACGGCTGATGATTTCTTCTTTATTATTAAAATTACGGTAGAAAGAAGCTCTTGATACCTGAGCCTTAGAACAGATCTGACTGATAGTGATATTATGAAAGTCTTCATTTTTCATAAGTTCAATTAAAGATCTGGTAAGCTGTTCAATTACATATCTGTTTCTGTTTTCGTTGTTTTGCGCTGATACATTTCTGTCTGTTTGTCTCATTTTATATTCCCTTATTGACCGCTTATTTTTAATGCTGATAGAATAAGCTCGCTGTTACAGATGTAACATCAATATTATATTAAGAGGTTAAATAATGTTAAAGAAAGTACTGAAGGTTATCACAGTTATTATAGTAAGCGTACTGATATTACTTATGTTGTTTCTGTTTATAAATGCCAGAAGACAGATGGTGCCTTCTGACTATACAGAAAAAACGAAAACTGGCGGAACAATAGAAAACAAATATCTGCAGATGGGTGAATATAAAGTTATAAGGAAAGAAGAAAAGGCTTTTCAGGGCTTTGAGAAATATATTATCTATTATCCAGAGGCATTATCTTTATGCAATAAAAAGTGGCCGGTAGTGGTTATGGCCAACGGCAGTGGTATTAAAGCTTCAAAATATCCGGCTTTATTTGAACATCTGGCCAGCTGGGGCTTTATTGTGATTGGCACCGAGGAAGAATATGACTGGAATGGCTTTGCCTCTGATATGTGTATTAATCATCTTATAAGACTTAATGAAACAGATGAATTATTCAAAAATAAGATAGATCTCGATAATGTTGGCATAACTGGTCACAGCCAGGGAGGCATAGGTGTTATTAGTGCTTTAACAGTTCAGGGTAACAAAGATATCTATAAAGCTGCCGTTGCCTTATCCCCAGCCAGCAAGGAACTCTCCGACAGTATCGAGTGGCATTATGATGCTTCTAAGATAAATACGCCAATAATGATACTGGGAGCTGAAAATGACTGGGTAGCTACCACTGAGCAGTTCAAAAGCATCTATAATGATGTCGATTCAGCTAAGATACTCGCCATCAGAAAAGGTATTGAACATGGCGAGATGCTGTATGCGGGCGATGGCTATGTGACGGCCTGGTTTATGTATTATCTTCAGAATGATATCGAAGCATATGATGCTTTCTTTGGTGATAATCCTGAAATAGCTAATAATGATTTTTATCTTAATGTAGAGTCCTATTTAGAATAATAATTCACAACAAATACACCAAGAAGTCTTACAATAAAGACAGGAGGTAAGATATAAATGGAACAGAAATTCTATATTTGTGAACATTGTGGCAATATCATTGCCAAGGTTAAAGATGCTGGTGTACCAGTAATGTGCTGTGGTCAGCCAATGAAAGAAATTGTACCAGGTACTGTAGAAGCTTCTACAGAAAAACATATTCCTGTATATACAGTAGAAGGAAATGTTGTAAAGGTAACAGTTGGTGCAGTAGAACATCCAATGGCTGCTGAACACTTCATTGAATGGATTTCTCTGCAGACTAAGCAGGGTAATCAGAGAAAAGTGTTAAAGCCAGGTGACAAGCCTGAAGCCTGCTTCGCTCTGTGTGAGGGTGATGAAGTAGAAGCTGTATATGCATACTGCAACCTGCATGGTCTCTGGAAAGCATAATTAACAAGTTAAACGGTCTGGAATTAGAAAAAAATATCAATTCCAGACCGTTTTATTATATACTGATATTAAGAGGTCAGCAGATATATGATAGGCAGAGAAAAAGAAGTAAAAGAACTGAATAGACTCTATAACAGTAAAAAAGCTGAATTTGTAGCGATTTATGGCCGAAGAAGAGTAGGTAAAACTTTTCTGATTTCCGAAACACTGGGAGAAAAAATTACCTTCAGACATGCCGGTCTTTTTATGGAAGATGGTGAACAGGACAGTTTAAATAAACAGCTTAATTATTTTTATAATTCACTGATCGAACAGGGAATGGAACCATGCGAAAAACCTACAAACTGGCTTGATGCTTTTCTGCTGCTTGAACTATATCTCAAGAAAAGAGATGATGGTTCAAGACAGCTGGTTTTCTTTGATGAGCTGCCCTGGATGGATACACCAAGATCTGGATTTATTACAGCACTTGAGGCTTTCTGGAACGGATGGGGGTGTTACAGAAAAAACCTTATGCTGGTAGTATGCGGAAGCGCCATATCCTGGATGCGCAACAAGCTGATTAATGGTCGCGGCGGACTCTATAACAGAGTTACTTATGAAATTAAACTAAGACCCTTTAATTTAAAAGAATGCGAAGAGTATTACCGAGAATATAATATTCCGTTTTCCAGATATGACATAGTACAGAGCTATATGATATTTGGTGGAATTCCGTTTTATCTGGGTTATATTGATGGTGAATATTCACTTGCACAAAACGTAGATAATCTCTTTTTTAAAAAAGGTGCAAGACTTAAAGATGAATATAACAGGCTGTTTAATTCAATTTTTGCAAATCCTGAGGCAGTTAAAAAAATAGTTGAATTTCTCTATACAAAACATATAGGCTACACCAGAAAAGAAATAGTAGAAAAAGCGAGTATAGGTGATGGAGGCCATTTAACAGAAAGCCTTAACGCACTGATATCCAGTGATTTCGTGGTTAAATATACACCATTTGGATCAGGTGCCAGAGATGCTAGATACAAACTAATAGATCCTTTCTGCCTTTTTTATCTTCATTTTGTAAAAGATACCGTGAAAGTAAACGAACGCTTCTGGCAGCAGAACAGTTCTTCTCAATCAGTATCCTCCAGGAGGGGTTACGCTTTTGAAAATGTCTGCTTCAATCATATAGACCAGATAAAGAAAGCGCTGGATATATATGGAGTAATATCTGATAATTCGGCCTGGTACAAAAAAGACGATGAAAAGATAACCCAAATAGACATGATTATAGATAGAAAAGATAATGTCGTAAATATGTGCGAAATGAAATTTTACTCTGATGAATTTACGGTTGACAAAGACTATTATCGGATTATCCAGAAAAGAAATAACATATTAAGAGAATACATACCGAAAAAGGCTTCTATTCAGAATACTCTAATTACAGCTTATGGTATTAACAGAAATGAATACAGCAGTATCTTTAATAACATTATAGTTCTTGATGACTTATTTAATTGATATATTGGTCTGGAATTAGAAAAAAATACCAATTCCAGACCGTTTAAACAGGAGGGGATATGGAAAACTTCAGACATAAAATAGAAACCGAAATCATATTCGGCAAAGACAGCATCAAAAACCTGAGAGAAATAATACAGAAATATGGAACCAATGTACTGTTAGTATATGGCGGTGGTTCCATTAAAAGAAACGGCATCTATGATTCAGTTTATGAACTATTAGATGGTTTTAATATTGTTGAATGCTCAGGCATTGAACCAAACCCAAGAATTGAATCGGTAGAAAAAGGGTCAATTCTCTGCAAAGAAAACAATATTGATGTAGTACTGGCTGTGGGTGGCGGTTCGGTGATCGATTGTGCCAAGGCAATCTGTGTTGGTGCATTTTATGAAGGCGAAGACTTCTGGGAACTGGTCACAACCAAA
>JBJFHC010000308.1:0-1795 GCA_051893275.1 Erysipelotrichaceae bacterium
ATTCTATAAGGATCATGAATAGAACCATCATCCTCCAGCTTATCAAATGCCCCAAGACCATTTTCAGCTATAAAAACCGGTTTCTGATAACGGTCATAAACCTGATTCAATGTAATCCTTAAACCAACAGGATCCTTCTGCCAGCCCCATTCGCTTGATTCAAGGTACGGATTTTTATTGGCCATAATAAGATTGCCGCTGGTCTTTGCCCAACCCTGATCGGTTGTTGAAACCTGTGAGAAATAATAGGAGAATGCTGTAAAGTCAATAGTATTTTCTCTTAATATCTCTTCATCACCTGGTTCCATATGAATATGAATACCAGCTTTCTCAAAATAGCGTTCCATATAAGCTGGATATTTTCCCCTGCACATAACATCCAGATAGAACCAGTTAGAATACTGATCATCAAGAATCATCTGCATAACATCATCTGGCCTGCAGGTAGCTGGATAAGTTGTAAATCGAGCTATCATACCGCCAACCATTGAACCAGGAATGATTTCATGAGCCTTTTTTACAGTCAGTGCATTGGCAATAAACTGATGATGAAGACACTGGAAAATCGCATTATCATAATCTTCTTCCTCATCCTTTATAAGGCATACCCCATTATATGGATTAAATCTTCCGGCGTTAAATTCATTAAAAGGCAGCCAGTAATCCACAAGATCACCAAGTCTTTCAAATAACGTTGTTACATAGCGAACATAGAAATCAATTGTCTTCCTGTTCTTCCATCCTCCATACTTCTCAACAAGATTAACAGGTATATTGTAGTGAAGAATAGTTGCGAATACCTTGATGCCTCTTTTGTGGCATTCAGAGAACATATCAGTATACCATTTAATTCCCTCTTCATTAGGCTTTTCATCATCGCCATTAGGATATATTCTGGCCCAGTTGATACTTGTTCTCAAAATCTTTATGCCCAGTTCGCTGAAAAGTTCGATATCTTCTTTATATTTATTATAGAAATCAATACCCCAGCGGAACGGATAGTGTTCATCATCCTTGTCAGAAAGTGCCTTAACATATTTATCGTGGTTAATACGTCTGTTAGACTGCATAGACCTTTCTTCTTTAGTCCAGTCAGCATCGAAATATCTCAGATCCTGAGTATCAAGACCCTTGCCACCCTGGTTATATGCTCCATCAGCCTGGGAGGCAGCCATAGCGCCTCCCCACAGAAAATTGTCTGGAAAACCTTTTAACATTTATTAATCCTCCTTCTTAATGAAAATCATACCCAGTACAAACGAACTTAGCCATGCCACAGCCATCAGTATAAGCAGCATCAGGAAATTGTTGCCATCATCAATATATGTGGCGATAGAAGTAATACCTGGCATTGAGAATGCATATGTTACAACGCCCAGCAGCATTGCCGTAGCACCGGCAATTGCACCAGCTGCCATCGCTATATATAACGGTTTCTTTTCAGGCAAGGCAATACCATACAGTGCAGGCTCGGTAATTCCAATTATGCATACCAGACTTGTTGATATTGCAGCTGATCTCTGTTCACCATTATTCTTTAAAGCGTAAGCCATGATTGCGCCTGATACTGCCAGATTTGAATAGAAGAAATTAGGAAGCATGTAGTCATAGCCAAGTGTTGACAGATTCTGAAGTTCAATAGCTGACCAGCCCTTGATACCGAAAATTACCGTCAGAGGTATAATTCCGCAGAACAATGCTCCGGCAAATGGACCGGCATTTGTGAACAACCAGGCAAATGCTCCAGTCATTCCTTTTGAAATATAGTTGCCAAGGGGAGCCGCAAAAGCCAGGA
>JBJFHC010000309.1:0-6854 GCA_051893275.1 Erysipelotrichaceae bacterium
GTGGCTCGAAAAGCAAAATTTCAAAAATGATGCAAATGATGCTTACACAGGATAGCTCCACAACTTCGCATTTATCGCTCCCACTTAAACAAAGACAGATAGGTTTATACATAAAAGCTTATAATATTAAAAACTGAATCGTAAAAATAAATCAGTTTCTGATAATCAATACTTAAGAGATATACTGTTTTTACCTTACGTATATTATTAAGATTAAACACAGGATATAACGCAATATATTCTTAAAGAAGATGACAATAAGGTTCTATACTGTCTTGTATATGATTATTATTTTGAATTTTTACAGATTTTACGGCAAACTGACTAGCCCAAATTTTATGACTGTATAAGAAAAGGCGGAATTTTATTTTCCGCCTTTAATCTGACTTAATACTTCATCAAGATCATAACTGTTTTCGCTAAATTCAATCTTAATGCTGTCGTCTTTTGAATATCTTGGAATGATATGGAAGTGTAGGTGATGAACACTCTGGCCAGCTACTTCATCAGTATTGACCAGAATATTGGAACCCTGGGCACCAAGATTTTCACAGATCATCTTTCCCAGTTCCTGAACCTTGACAATCAGTTTCTTCAATACTTCCGGATCTGCCTCATAAATATCGGTATAGTGCTTTTTTGGCATTACCAGCGTATGACCTTTGGTAGTCTGGGCTATATCGAGGATAGCGATTATTTCATCGTCCTCGTAGACTTTCTTTGAAGGAATATTTCCTTTTACAATTTCACAGAATATGCACATTAGTTGATACCTGGATAAGCTTCCTTCATATAATCGTAAGTTTCCTGATCATAGAACTTAACGTTATGTTTATTTAAGACATTGGCTACTACAGTTTCAGAATCAATATAGTTGGTTACTACATGATCAACAAATTCATCCTTGAATTCCTCAGCATCAGTTGAAATAATATTCACTACATAATATCTTCCCTTAGTAACTGAATTACCTTCAGAATCAGTCTGAACAGTCGAAGTAATTACCTTGACACACTGTGGCTCACTTGAATTGAGCGCAACTTCCTTAACTTCAACTGGCAGATCTGATTTATCGGTATAGATCTGTTCGGTTACTTCTGAGCCATATCCTGCCTCAGATGCAGCATAGGCAAAGGTATTTTCGCCAGCTTTGAATGTTTCAATAGTCTTGTCGGCAGCTGCCTCATCATCAAAGTAGATAATCTGAGCCTTATATGGCTTGTAGGTATCTACATATGTATCATAGTCAGAGAGTACTTCCTGTTCAAAGTATTTAGAAATAATTTCACTTGTTCTGTATGACTTAATATAGTTTTCTCTTGAACCAAAATAGTAGTTTACAGTATCCTGACCAAGCATTTCTACATAATAGTCATAGCCCTCGCCAAGCTCTTCATCGGTTGATGTAGTATCAATACCATCAAGTACAGCTGTTTTATTTAAGATAGATGTTACAATCTTGGAACTGTAATCATTCTTCTTCATATCATCAAATAAGTTCTGAGAAGTATATTTATCTTTTGATGAAGACCATATTACTTCATCACCATTTGATATCTTTACTTCGGAAGAAGATGAACATGCACATAACACCATTAATAATGAAAGGGATAATAAGATCTTTTTCATTTTATTCAGCCTCCTGAGTATTTAACAGAGAATCAATCTGAGCCTGAAGATCTGCATCAGCGATTGTATAGCCCAGCTCATCAGCCTTGGCGGTAATAGCTCTAAAGAATAAAGAGTTATCAGCCAGAGATGACTGGAAGCCTGAGTCAGAACATAACTCATCCTTAGTAGCTTCATCACACTTGATGATGTGCCAGCCATAGGTAGTAGTAATCACATCAGAAACCTCACCGAAGTTCAGATTCATTGAGGCATCAGCGAATTCAGCTACATAGTTTGATTTAGTGTTTGTATCAACAATACCAATCAGACCGCCAATAGAAGCTGAAGAATCCTCGGAATATTCTTTGGCAACATCTTCAAAGCTCTTGGTTTCTAAGGCTTTTAATACTTCGTCCAGCTTGGCCTGTTCCTCTTCAGTAGGATTGGCTGTATGAACAGTATTGCCGTCTTCATCAGTTGATTCAGTTACATCAGCTACCTTGATTAAGATATGAGAGATCTTTCTAGGATTGATGTCAGCCAGTTTTGGCTCAACTTCAACGTCGTAGTTAGCCAGAAGGTACTGTTTAATAACTTCCTGCTGCTTCAGCATATCGATGCAGTATGTTGTAAGATCATCAGCTCCATCATAACCATACTGTCTAAGCTGGGCAGCAATTGTAGCTTCATCATTTGAATAAAGCACATACTGTGCATAAGAGGCAGCATAGTTTGTCATTTCGGTAGTTGTTTCAACGCCCTCTCTGCAGACTGAGAGAATGTAGGAATTTAAAGCCGCATTGGCCTTTAAATCACCCGAGAGATCGTTATAGAGGTCATCAGCGAAGTAATAGTCATTATCATCAATCGAATAGATAACTGACATGCCATCTTTAGTCAGGGTATCTACTTTGACTTCTTTATTTTTATTTAAGTCAACGACGTAGATTGCCACAAAGACTATTAACAGAACGGCTACTAAACCAACAAACCAGTATTTCTTAATAATATCTTTAGTATCCATATTTTCTCCTTTACAAAACTACTAAATTATAACCTATTTATTAAGAAAAGTATCAATTTCACCAAAAATTCAATTTTGTGGCAGGGATAATAAATCCCCACTTATAAAGAAGGGATGTTATAATCTTATGAGGAAGGAAAATATTATGTCAGATAAATTAGTTATAAAAGACCTCCATGTACAAGCTGGAGACAAAGAAATATTAAAAGGAATCAACCTGGAAGTAAATTCCGGTGAAATCCATGCCATCATGGGCCCCAACGGCAATGGCAAATCAACTCTGTTACAGACAATAATGGGTCATCCAAACTATAAAGTTACTCATGGCTCAATCATGTTTAACGATCTTGATGTTCTTAATATGAGTGTAGATGAAAGGGCAAGAGCCGGTATCTTCTTAGGATTACAGTATCCTAAAGAAATATCCGGAGTAACCAACTCTGATTTCTTAAGGGCAGCCATGAACGCTACTTCTAAAGAAAAAGTAAAACTCTTCAAGTTCATTAAAGAAATGGACTCTAACATCAAACTGTTAAAAATGAAAGATGACCTGGCTCACCGCTTTGTCAATGACGGCTTTTCCGGTGGTGAAAAGAAAAGAAATGAAATCCTGCAGATGATGATGCTTAAGCCAAAACTGGCCATGCTTGATGAAATCGATTCAGGACTTGATGTTGATGCCATTAAGCTTGTTTCCGATGCCATACTGAAATTAAAAGAAGAAACCGGACTTGGTTTAATGGTGGTATCGCATTATGAAAGATTCTTTACCGCTTTAAAGCCAACCCATTCACATGTCATAGTTGATGGAAAAATAGTGGTAGAAGGTGATGATGAACTGGTAATGAAGATTGATCAGGAAGGCTATGACTGGCTCTATGATGAACTTAAGATTCAGCCAGTTAAGGAAAATAAGCCTTTAGTATATTCTTTAGGCAGCTGTGCCAGAAACAAGGGTACAAAATGATTAAAACATATACTGTAAACGATACACTTAGACTGGAATTAAAAGAATCAAGTACCTTAACCATTATTCTCAAAGGTGAAAACATCTCTATTGACTACGCCCTGGAAAATGGTGACTATAACATTCTGGTATTCAATGACAGTGAAAGTGATGTAAATATTAAGGAAACGGGATTTATTTCAAACGGTACACTTAAGATTACTTATATTGAGTTAAACAACTTCAGATACAGACAGCTTAATACTCTGGAAGTCTATAAAGGCTCTTCTTTAACTGTAGACTCTATTTATCTGGGTATTAATAATAAGGATATTACTTTTGATCTGTTAAACAAAGAAGGCTACAGCTCAGTAGAAATATCTAATAATGTTGTATGCCTTAAAGATTCAGAAATATCTCTATCAGTTATAGGCAATATAAAGAAAGGATCAAAAGGCTGTAAGTGCCATCAGAAATCAAGATGCCTGACTTTTGAAAATCCAAAATACGCAAAAGTACTGCCAGTGCTTAATATTGATGAATGCGATGTAGAAGCTTCCCATTCCTTAAGTTCAGGTACTATTGATGAAGAAGTACTTTTCTATATGAATTCAAGAGGCTTAAGTCAGGCTAATGCCTTAACCTTACTCTTACATTCATATTTAATGCCGGACGATGAATTCTATAAGACTTTTGAAAATGGTGAAATGATTAAGGAAAAGGCAGCTGCCAGGGTGGAAAACATATGCTAGATGTCAGAAAAGATTTTCCTGTATTAAATAATAATCCTGATCTGGTTTATTTTGATTCGGCAGCTACTTCTTTAAAGCCACAATGTGTTATTGATGCCGTAAATGATTTCTATAGCTCTTATAGCTCAAACATTCATCGTGGCGATTATGATATTTCACTTAAAGCTTCTAAGGCTTATGACAATACCCGCAGGCTGGTAAAAGAATTTATCAATGCCAAAAATGAATCAGAAATAGTTTTCACACCAGGTGATACCTATGGTTTAAATCAGGTTGTTTCAGGCTATGTTAAGACCCATATCAAAGATGATGAAGTAATCCTTACAAGCCTTCTGGAACATGCTTCAAGTATTCTGCCGGTTTTTGAGTCTGAAAAGAAATTTAAATATCTTAAGCTTAATGAAAATGGAACAGTCAATATTGATTATGTAAAAGATATCTTCAAAACAACAAATATCAAATATGTAGTCATAACCTATGTATCCAATGTTCTTGGCTATATAAATCCGATAAAGAAAATATGTGAAATAGCTCATGAAAATGGAGCTAAAGTAATAGTAGACGCCGCCCAGGCAGTTCCACACTTTAAAATCGATGTGCAGGATCTTGATGTCGATTTCCTGACTTTCTCTGGCCACAAGATGCTGGGACCATCGGGTATCGGCATACTTTATGGCAAAAAAGAGCTTCTGGAAGAAATGACTCCTTTATGTTTTGGTGGAGGAGCCAATGCCCGCTTTGATAAAGAAGGGAATATCATTTTAAAGAATGTTCCTGAACGCTTTGAAGCCGGAACTCCCAATATTGAAGGAGTTATCGGTTTAGGCAAAGCCATAGAGTATCTAAACAGCATAGGTTTAGACAAGATTCATGAATATGATACATCACTTGTAAAATATGGCATGGATAAACTTAAAACACTGGATAATATAGTTATCTATAATCCAGAGAGTGAATGTTCACTGATTACTTTTAATGTAAAAGGCATCTTTGCTCAGGATGTTGCCTCATATCTTAATTATCATAAGATATGCGTTAGAACCGGCAATCATTGTGCCAAGGTTCTGCACAACATTACCGGCGAAGATCAGACTATCAGAGCTTCTATCTATTTCTACAACACCAAGGAAGAAATAGACAGGCTCTATGATGTACTTAAAGATATAACGATCGAAAAATGTATCGGGGTGGTAATTTAATGGAAGAAGAATTAAAAAGAGCGATATTACTGGACCATTATCAGGATCCGCACAATAAAGGATTAAGTTCGAAGGAGGGTTATTTAAGCATCCATAACGCCTCTGATTCCTGTATTGATGATATAACTGTACAGCTTAAGATAAATAACGGGATAATCGAAGATGTAAGATATGATGGGGTAGGATGCACTATCTGTATCGGTTCCTGTTCAATTATGTCTGATCTTTTAATCGGCAAAACTATAGCTGAGGGAAGAAATATCCTGAACAACTATTTTAATATGATTAATGAAACCGGATCATTTGATCCTGAGCTGCTGGAAGAAGCCAATGCCTTTGATACCCTTTCTAAACAGGCCAACCGTATTAAGTGCGGTACCATTGGTGTAAAGGCCATGAGCGATTTGATTGATGAATATGAAAGAACAGAATAAAGATATTATCGCATCCCAGGATGATTATAAATATGATTTCAAAGATGAAGATGTCACAATATTCAATACCGGCAAGGGTTTAAGTGAAGAAGTCATCAGAGAAATCTCTAAGACAAAACAAGAACCTGAATGGATGCTCGAACTAAGACTTGAGGCCTATCATAAATTTCTGGAACTGCCACTTCCAAACTTTGGACCAGATTTAAGCGATATAGACTTCAATGATTTTACCTACTACAAAAAACCTTCAAAGAAGGTCGAAAAAGACTGGAACGATGTACCTGAAACCATTAAGAACACTTTCGAAAAACTGAAGATTCCAGAGTCTGAACAGAAGTTTCTGGCTGGCGTATCAACCCAATACGAATCAGAAGTTGTCTATCACAATATGTTAAAGGAAGTAGAAGAAAAAGGTGTAATCTTCTATGATACAGATACTGCGCTTAAACTGGTACCAGACCTTTTCCGAAAATACTTTGGCAAGGTTGTAAGCCTGGCAGACAATAAGTTTGCAGCCTTAAATACAGCTGTCTGGTCAGGCGGTTCCTTCATCTATGTACCAAAAGGCGTAAAACTGGAAAAACCATTACAGTCCTACTTTAGAATCAATTCGGAACAGATGGGTCAGTTTGAAAGAACACTGATTATCTGTGATGAAGGAAGTGACCTGCACTATGTAGAAGGCTGTACTGCACCAAAGTATTCTAAAGACTCCCTGCATGCCGCAGTTGTCGAAATCTTTGTCGAAAAAGATGCTAAATGCCGCTATTCAACCGTACAGAACTGGTCTAACAACATCCTCAACCTGGTAACCAAACGTACGCTAGTTAAGGAAAACGGAGTTATGGAATGGATTGACGGCAACATCGGTTCGCATCTCAATATGAA
>JBJFHC010000310.1:0-1790 GCA_051893275.1 Erysipelotrichaceae bacterium
AGAAAGGATAAAAAAATGAAATTAAGGAAACTGTTAATCGTTGCCTGTGCTTTGTTATTATTTACGGGATGCACTGGCGAAACCACAAAAAAGGAGGAGAAGGTACATGTGACCATGTATCTCTGGGATAAGTCTTTATCCAGAAGTCTTACTCCATGGCTGCAGGAGAAATTCCCGGAATATGAGCTGGAATTTGTGCATGCCTACAACAATATGGATTATTATACTTATCTGTATAACCATAACAATCTGCCGGACATTATTACCTGCCGCCGTTTTTCCATCAACGATGCAGCTCATATGTCCAATATGCTGATGGACCTGTCCAAAACGGAACTGGCTGGTACATTCTATAGTTCCTATCTTGAAAACAACCGTGAATCAGATGGGGCAATCAGATGGCTTCCTGCCTGTGCGGAGGTTGATGGTTTTATCGCCAACCTGGATCTGTTTAAGGAATATGGCCTGGAAGTACCAACAAATTATTCGGAGTTTGTGAATGTTTTAAATGTATTTAAGGAAAACAATGTTACTCCATTTATTTCGGATTTCCGTTCTGACTATACGGTTCTTGAACTGATGCAGGGTTCAGCTATTCCTGAGCTGATGTCAAGGGAAGGAACCCAGTGGCGTATGAAATATGAATCAGAAACCGATGCTGAACCTGTAGGTCTTGATGATGAGGTATGGCCTGTTGTTTTTGAAAAATTTATGACTTTATGCAACGATTTAGGTGTTACAGCTGAAATGGCCACCTGGGATTTTTCAACTTCCGCCACGCCATTTAATGAGGGAACCCTTCCTTTAATGAGAGGTACTGCCAATGACTGCACCTATTCAATGAATAATTTTGGTGGCGACAAGGTAATGCTTCCATATTTTGGTGAAACTGCCCAGGACAGCTGGATTCTTACTTATCCGGTATGTCAGTTTGCGGTAAATAAAAAAGTAGAAGAGGATGCAGCCAGAAAGGAAGCGGTTATGAGGATTCTGGAAGCCGTATTCTCGCAAGAAGGTCAGGAAAAAATTGCCAATAATACCGCAGTTTTAAGCTACAACAAGAATGTTAATATTGATCTTGGTCCTTCAATGAGATATATCCAGGATGCCATTGATTCTAACCACATGTATATGCGTCTGGCTTCAACCGAGTTTTTCTCTATATCAAAAGATGTTGGTCATAAGCTGGTAAAGGGTGAGGAAACTGTTGAAGAAGCCTATAAAGACTTTAACGAACAGCTGATTTCACCTAAGCCAACCGCTGAAGATGAAGTACTCATATCTCAGGAAAAGGGCTATTCACATAATCTTGATGAACATGGCATTCCTGCAGTATCTTCGATTCTGAATACCTATAAAGAAGGTATGGATAAGGATATAGTGATTGGCTTTGGCAATATTACTACTACTGATATTTATCCTGAGGACTATTCTTTAAAGACGCTTAAGTATCTTATTTCTTTTAAAGCCTATCTATATGAAGCTGAGCTTAATGGCAAAGAAGTTATCGAAACTTTGGAATGGCTGATTAATACAGGAGAAGATGGTTCAAATCCTATCAGACACTACAACCTGATTCCTTCAGCTGCCGGTCTGGAGTATAAGATGAAAGATAATGGCGATGGTACTTACAGTTTTATTGAGGCAACGATTAATGGCGAAGCTATAGACGAAAATAAGGTTTATAAAGTACTGCTGGTGGGAGAAATGGGCTATATAACTGATTCCATCTACTGTAACCATCCGCTTCCTGAAAATCTGAAAGAAAAAATTGCTGAAAAGGAAGGCAA
>JBJFHC010000311.1:0-1787 GCA_051893275.1 Erysipelotrichaceae bacterium
GACCACAGGTTAGACATATTATGAGAAAAGTTCAGAAGATCGTTGGTGATGCTGCTCCAATCGCAGTAATCGATGCCGTAGCTTATGGTACCTGCAATGGCGCCAAAGTTCTTGAACAGGCTGAAAAGCTTGCGGAGGGCAAATAATTATGGCATTCTCTGAAAAGTTCCAGGACGCATTATTAATCATCGCCGAAAAGGTAGATGATAACCAGTATCTTGCGGCTATCAAAAACGCATTCTCAGCATACATGCCATTCATTATCGTAGGTTCATTCGCTACATTGCTGAATACACTTGTATGTTCAACATCAATCGGTCTTGCGAAGTTAATTCCTTGGTGTGTAAATTTATCGCCAGCCTTCTCGGCTATTAACTACGCAACAATGACTTTCATGACAATCGCAATTGTTTCTCTGGTTGCCATGACTCTTGCCAAGCATGATAAGCTTCCTACACACCTGGCTGGTGTTTGTGCAATTGCTGCATATGTAACAGTAGTTCCTCAGACAGTAACTGCAACAGTTGAAGGTTTAACTGCTTCTGCAGCTGGCTTATCAAGTGCTGCAACTGGTGCTCAGGGCTTATTCGTAGGTATGATTATTGCCGTTGTTGCTGAAAAGCTCTTTAACGCATTAATGAAGATTGATGCAATCAAGATCAAGATGCCTGCTTCAGTACCACACGCTATTTCTGAATCATTCAATACCTTAATTCCAATTCTTATTACCTTAGTTGCAGTAGCTGTATTTGGTCAGGTATTCCGTCTTGTATCCGGTTCTTACTTAAATGAATTCATCTACAAGATTGTACAGGCACCTCTTGAAGCTATTTTCCAGAGCCCAATCGGTATCGTTACAGTTGTAATTATTTCTCAGCTGTTCTGGTTCTTAGGTATCCATGGTGGTCTTGTAATTTCGCCTATCAGAAACCCTCTGATTGCTGCTGCAGTAGCTGCAAATATCGCCGCTGTTAACGCTGGCCAGGTTGCTACTCAGCCTGTAACATATGGCTTCTGGCTGAACTTCGTAGTACCTGGTGGTGCTGGCTGTATCTTATCTCTGATTATTGCTCTATTCTTAGTATCAAAGAGAGAAGATGCAAGAATGATTGCCAAGTTAGGTTTAGTACCTGCAATCTGTGGTATCTCTGAACCAGTAGTATTCGGTCTGCCATTAGTATTAAACCCTACATTCGCAATTCCATTTATCTTCAACTCAGGTATTACTTGTGCAATCGCAATGTTTGCTACATCAATTGGTTTCTTGCCATGCAATACAGTTGACTGCCCATTCGGCGTTCCTGTACTGTTGAGTGCATTCATCGGCCATGGCTGGCAGGGTGTAGTGGTACAGCTTATCTGTCTTGTAGTAACTACTTTAACTTGGATTCCATTTGTTCTTGTTCATAACAAACAGGCTGAAGCTGAATAATAAATAAAATTCATGAAGGGGCTATCGCTGATAGCCCCTTTTAATTAAAGAAAGGTAATAAAAAAATGACGAATAAAAGATTTCCTGAAGGTTTCTTATGGGGCGGTGCCATTGCGGCTAACCAGTGTGAAGGTGCCTGGAATGTCGATGGCAAAGGAATGAGTGTTGCTGATGTAGCCAGATATAAGCCTGATTTAGAAAAGGGTGATTATAGAGGCCAGTGGCATGTTTCGCCAGAAGAAATTGAAATGGCTAAAAAGACCGATGATGTAGTTTATTATCCAAAAAGACATGGAAATGATTTCTATCATCATTATAAAGAAGACATCGCTTTATTTGCCGAAATGGGCTTTAA
>JBJFHC010000312.1:0-6825 GCA_051893275.1 Erysipelotrichaceae bacterium
ATCAGCAACCCAGTGACTAAAGTTGAGGGCTTGTAAATTACAAGCCCTTATTGATTAGACTAAGTAGAATAGCGTTAAAGATACATATCCTGCGTTATTTAAGAATATAAAGACACCCGCAAGTGTTTAGTTATGTGGCATATTTTTAAACAGTTCTGATGGGCAGTAACGATTGAACAATCCAAAATTAAACCCACCGAATTCGAAGGGTTCTTTAAAAGAAGCAGGCAGCAATGCTTTTGCATTATCTTTGAAAAGATGAACGGAAACCGCAAATGCAATCGGTCTATTTGTAAAAGCAGGAAGAAATGTGTGGAATTTTTCTTCACAAAGATATTGCTTTTGAAATACGCCATGATGGCCATATATGGCAAATACTTAAAACGATGTTAACTTTACAAATGAAACATGAATTGAATGTTAATGGCAGATTGATATGCTGGATTGTTCGATACATAGCTTATTTTGCCATATGTAAAATATTTGAGAAATAACGAAATAAACTTTGATAAAGGTATCAAAATAGATTAACTGTGGTAGAATAATTAGAGAAACCTGACTTTTTTGTTATGGTTGACTAGTAAAGGGGGATGTGTACTAGCTGTATATGAACAACAAGCCTGTAAGACAAGAAGACACAATTGATTTGCTGGAACTGGCAAAGATATTGCTGCATAGATGGATAATTATTTTCGTTGTTACTGTAATAACAGCTGCCGGCTGTTTTGGTTTTTTTCATTTTACAACTGACACCAGGTACAGTGCTACCATCAAGATGTATGTAAACGCCGACGCACTAAGTGTTTCAAGTTCTATTTCGGTATCTACATTAAACGCATCAAGTTCTCTGGTTCCTATCTATAAGGAAATCGTGAATACTCATCTGGTACTGGACAAGGTTGGTAAGCTTTTGGGTAATGAGGGCTACAGTGGCATTGATTACTACTATCTGACTGAGAATAAGATGATTGAGTGTTCTGCCTTAAATAATACTCCAGTATTCCAGATTAAGGTAACAGATACAGACCCTGAAAGAGCTATTGAAATAGCCAATACTATTGCCAAGGTATTGCCTACAGAGATTGCCAATATTATTGATGGTTCAAGTGCCAGAATTGTTGATTCGGCACTAAGTGCTGACAGGCTGTCCCGTGGAGTACTTAAAAACAGCGCAATCGGTGCTATGCTGGCATTTGTAATAATGTGTTTCATCATCATTATGAATGATTACTTCCTTAATGATTCAATCAGTGATGTCAAGTATCTGGAGGAAACCTTCCCTGAAATTCCAGTCTTAGGTAACATTCCTAAGGCTCAGGCAAGGGACAGGAAGGAGGCCAAGAGCGATGAAAAAGAATAAGAAAGAACAGAGAAGCTGGATTCCTAATGGTAAAGAAGCTTCGGTAATGTCCCAGGAGTCTTTTAACACCATCAGAACCAATCTGAGGTTCTCGACTGTTGATAAAGAGGGTGCCAATGTGGTTGGTGTTACCTCAAGTTTCCCGGCTGAGGGTAAAAGCTACTGTTCCATTAATATAGCTTATTCAATCGCCAGAAGCGGAAGCAAGGTGCTTCTGATGGAAGGCGATTTAAGAAAGCCAACTCTGGCTTATAAGATGAAGATGAGAGCTGGACAGGCCAAGGGCCTGACTGATCTGTTATGTGGCATGACCAATGTCAAGGAAGCCATTGTCAAGAGTAACCTGCATGAAAATCTTGATGTAATGTTCTCAGGCAATGTGCCACCTAACCCTCAGGAACTGTTAGGTTCTAACCGTATGCTCAAGCTTGTTGAGGCTTTAAGTTCTGCCTATGACTATATTATTATTGACCTTCCACCGGTTGTATCAGTATCTGATGCGTTAAGTTTAGCTAACTGTCTGGATGGTGTAGTGGTTGTTGTAAGGGAAAAGGTAAGTCAGAAGAGAATTCTTAAGGATTCGGTTAAGCAGCTTCAGCATGCCGGTATCAAGATATTTGGTTTTGTCTATAACGATGTGAATATGAGTAAGAATACTTATTATGGTAAGTATTATGGCTATGGTTACTATACCAATAGTTCTAAGTAAATTTGTTCTATGAAAAAAAGATATACATTTATTATCTGTGTGGCAGTGGTAGCTGTTATATTTGGTATCTTCTATTATTTTCAGGAAAAAGATAATAAAAGAGACAGTGTAAGAGTTGATGAAAATTTAGTTAATTCTTATGAGGAGAGAATCAAAAACGGAGTCACATACAGCTATAACGGCAATATAAGAACCATGCTGCTGCTGGGTATTGATGGAAGCATTGGCGAACCATTGAATGGACAGAGCGACTTTATGGCGCTGATGATATTTGACAGCGAAACCAATGAGTTCAACTGCCTGATGATTCCACGAGATACCATGACCCAGGTAAATGTCTGTGATGTCAATGGCGGCTTAATGACAAGCTCCATCAACCATATCAATACAGCCTATGCCTATGGTGGCGGTACCAATTATTACCGTGGCATGAATGCCCTGGAAGCTACAAGTATGCTGCTGTATGATGTACCTGTGAGAAACTTCCTGGCTATGCCTCTTGATATTATGAGAGATCTGGTCAGAGTAATGGGTGAGACAGATATAGTGCTTGAAGATGACTCTTTATCCTATATTGATGAAAAATATGTAAAGGGTTATACTTATCACATAGATGAAGAGTCTGTTGAAGTGTTCCTGAGATCAAGAGATACCGGTGAGGATTTCTCGGCGGGCAATCGAACAGATAGACAGATTATTTATCTTAAATACCTTATGAGCAAGTTTAAGGAGATACAGGAAGGGAAGCTGAAACTTAGTTTCTCGGACCTGGATTCAATACTTGCCAAATGTGAAAGTAACTTGACCAACTCGGAGTTGAACAGTTACTACAACTTATTATTGAAGGCTCAGATGGATGACGATGCCTTCGTGACGATTCCTGGCAGCTACAAGATGGCTGACTATGATGAGTTTCACTATGATGTAAACAAGTTGGAGGATGTGGTACTTGACTTGTTCTACATAAAAAACTAAAAAGAAAGGAAGTAAGAGAAAATGAGAAAGATTTTGAAATGCGCTCTAGCATTAGCTCTTCTTTGCTCAGTGTTCACAACTGGTATCTTAGCCGAAGGTTCTAAGGAAGCTTCTACAACTGTTCCAGCTGAGGCAGGTGAAGTAAAGGGAGCTACTTCTAGCGATGGTTCAGGCGTAACTGCAGTTATCGACTATGTCAGCGTTGATGGATGGACTTATGGTTTATCAGGTGCTGCATTAGATACTTCCAGAGCAGTTCTGTTAGCTACTGTTAATGGTTCTGTAAAGGTTAGCGATATGCCTGCTGCTGCAAAGAATGTCATTGAAGCTGTTGCCGGTAAAGGTGCAAGCTCATACGTAACTCCATTCTTTGATTTAAGTCTTAGAGATGCAAACTGGCAGAAAGTTGAAAAGAAGGCCACATTTACTTTAACTTTAAGCAAGGATGTTACTAAGGGTCTTAAGTCTGTATACGTATTACATATGTTAGCTGATGGCAGCTTTGAATGTGTTCCTGCTACTTTAAAGGGCAATGATGTTACATTCACTTTAAACAGCCAGTCACCAGTTGCATACGTATTAAACTATGGCAGCACTTCTAATCCAGTTGTAAATACTGCAGCTAATGAAGTAAACCACAACTATATGGGTTATGCTTTAGTAGCTTCTGCAGTAGCTGTTGCAGCTGTATTAGCAGTTTCTAAGAAGTTTAGCGTACGCTAGTAAAAATTAAAAATTAAGCTTAATTTTTAGGCATCAGTATTTATACTGATGTCTTTTTCTTTTATTGTTGTTATAATCTTCTTGACTATATGGAGGATTTAAAGATGAAAATAGGAATTGCCAATGACCATGCCGCAACTGAGATGAAGTTTGCGGTTAAGAAATATCTGGAAGAAAAAGGCTATGAAGTAGTAAACTATGGAACAGACTCTAGCGAGTCATATGACTACCCGATTGCTGGCGAAACACTGGGAAGACATATTATGGCCGGGGATGTAGATCTGGGTATCGCCATCTGTGGAACAGGTGGAGGTATCTCCATTGCCTGCAACAAGGTAAAGGGAATTAGAGCTGTATGCTGCTCAGATGTAAAAACCGCTGGTTTGATAAGGGAACACAACAATGCCCAGATTATTGCCTTTGGTGCCAGAATAATCGATAATGAACAGGCCTTTAAACTGGTAGATACCTTCTTAAACACACCATTCTCCAATGGTGAAAGGCATAATCGCAGAATTGCCATGATTCATGAGATTGAAGAAAGATAATCATTATAAACAACAGCCTCTTTAAGGGGCTGTTGTTTAAATAGTATCAGATTATTTGTGTATTAATTAATGAATTAGTATATTCTACAGAAATAAGAGAAAGCATCGCAAGGTTGTGTATTGTATCGCAGACTTCGAATTCTCTGGAGTTTTTCCAATGTGGCTTCCATGCCATAACATCATTGTAGACATCTTTGTCAGCAACTGTGCTTTTGAAAGTTTTTAATTCGTCATAGGAATATAGAACGGTGGCTACAATTTCAGCTTGTTCCGTGCTCTTGACTCTGCCAAACAGATCTACAGTTTTTTTCATTGCCTCCCATTCCTGTGGGCTAAACTTTTCTCTGCATATTACAACGTTGTCGGAAACACTAAGTGAAATCATTTTGCCCAGATTCTGTTCAATTATTAGATTCGCATTAGCGAATGCAGTTATAGACTCTTTAGCCTGCAAAGAATAGGGGCCATAACTTCCTTTGGAAAAAGTGAAACCGGTTTTAACGCCATTTCTGGTCAAAACATAACAAATCTTCTGATAGATTGTTCTTCCGACTTTTAATGAATAAACTCTATTGTTCAGTTCTCTTACAGTTTGCAGAATTAGATACCATTTTGGATTAATTTTTAATGTTTCTTTACCCGTTGCTTCATCAGAAACAACTGTTTTTGTTAAAAAACTATCAGTTATTTCGTTTACGGTGGTTCCAAATGGCGCATATAACTCAATTTCTATTGGTAGCTTATTGAGTTTTTGATACATTATTGGCCCTACAAGTTCCCAACTAAGCCCCCCGTTACCACAGCCCAAAGGTGGGAAAGCGACACTTGTGATGCCGTGTTTCTGGTAATTATTCACAAACCAGTCAAGTCCTTCTGTAATGTAAGACAGTCTTGAAGGCGATCTCCAATGGTCTTTTGTTGGGAAGTTAATAATTTTAGTGCCATCATTATTACAAAAAACATATGGTTCACCCGTTCTAAGCTTGCCATATTTGCATCTTTTTACATAATCAGCAAACATTTCAGGATATCTTTTTTTAAATTCAAGAGCAATGCCTTTCCCCATAACACCGACACAATTAACGGTATTAACAATGGCAGTGCATTTTGTATCAAAAATATTGCCTATCAAAACTTCCATAAATCAACTCCTAAAAAAAGCAGGTTGGCTCTACAATTATTTCTCTATTAAACCCAGTTTCCATCAATTTTTCTTTAGCGACGTCATTGAAAACGGCTGCACATTTAACATAGGCGAATGGTACACAATAAGGAACCAGAACTTCAGCACATTTTACAGATTTTTTTGTAAGCTGATTGTAGTAGTTGCCATCTGTCCAATATCTTGCATAAACTAATTCAAAGTCAATGTTGTCTAAGCCCATCTTTGCATCATAGAAGGCGGCATATGTGCTGGAAGCATTTCTGTCACTTAAAATAACGCCTCTTGAATCCAAAATTGAGGCACTAAAGTTCAAAATGCAGATGTCCTGGTTATATTTACGGACTCTTGACAACATGGGATTGTAATAATCAAAGTAAAGGTTTGCATACTTATGTAATTGGAGACCATTGGGTATTTTTACGCAAGCTCTTTTTTCTTGAACTTCATCCATCGCAATAGATTTATGGTCAAATTTACTGGCCTCTTCGTTAGACAACAGGCCCCTTTTCATAATGGATGGTATGTTACAGATAGCCTGGATATTGTAAAGACCTTTTTTGTGCGTAATAGTGTAAAACTTTTCTGAGCACTCATATTTTTCAACTACATTATAATATGGTTAAGTACTTTATTCTACATCGCAATGTTAAAAAACAATATATCCGCGGTCATTATTTAATATAAAGTGATGAAATTGTGATGAAGTTTATCTGTCCTGCTGCAATTTCGACAAAAAACAGTAGACGATAATGTTAGTCTGCTAAAATATTTTTCTCTATTGTGAATGAATTATATTACTATTTATCTTTTTTCTTCAGAAAGCTTTCTATTGTCTCGATCTGTCTTTGGACATCTTCAGGAGCTGGACCACCCAGCGCTTTTCTCTGGTGAAGACAATAGTTTAAGTCGATATAATCATAGACATCATTATCAAATAGTTCACTGAACTGCCTGAATTCTTCGATTGTCAGTTCATTGAGTGTTTTGTTTAAGTTTAGACAGAAGGCCACAAGTTTGCCGCTGATATAGTAGGCATCTCTAAAAGGGAGGCCTTTTTTAACCAGATAGTCGGCTAAATCGGTGGCATTTATAAAGCCTTTTGAGGCTGATTTCTGCATGTTTTCTTTATTGAAGGATAAAGAGTCAAACATTGGATTAATGATCTCTAAACACTGTTTAGAGCTGTCTATGGCATTAAATATTGCTTCCTTATCCTCCTGCATATCCTTGTTATAGGCAAGAGGAAGGGACTTAAAAACAGTCAGAAGAGAAACAAGTGAGCCATAGACCCTGCCGCTTTTTCCTCTTATCAGTTCACAGATATCCGGATTCTTCTTCTGGGGCA
>JBJFHC010000313.1:0-6814 GCA_051893275.1 Erysipelotrichaceae bacterium
TAGTTCATCAGCTTTTTCTATTGTTTATCCGATAGAATGAAGTTATTTATCGGCAGTCCCGTAAGCTTTACCATCTTGCCAAGCATCTTTCCTGATTTGATCATGCTGACATAGCTGTTTTTGACTACTGTGTATTTCAGTTCACGAATAAACCTTAATATTTCCTGATATGAATCTTCATCATTTAATATTTTTAACTGCAGTATTCTAATTAAAACTACACTCAGGTAACACACAAGAAAATGGCCATAGATTGTATTCTGTTTTTTAAGATATACCGGCCTGGCTTCAATTTCGGTTTTCATCATTCTGAATGATTCCTCAATTCTCCATAAATTATGATATGAATTATAAATACCTATTTTATTGGCTTTAATTTCTGAAGTAACCAGAAGATTATATCCAGCCATTTTAAGATCTTCTTCTATTTTCTTTTCATTGATTTTTATTTTGGCTTTATTGTCATCTTCATCTACAAATTCAACATATTTGCCGCACTCACCATATTCATCTTTTTTGGCCTGTGACAGGCATAATTCATTGGCTTTATTTATCAATTTTGTAATTTCCAGTTTTTTCTTTTCAGCTAAAGAGGCATTATAGGTGGCTACTCTTTTTTCTTTTGCAGTAAATTTAATTTCCTTTCCTTCATCATCCTTAAAACTGTATTTGAAATCATCCACACATTCCTTTATTCTGTATTTTACCTTGCTACTTGAGTCAGTCACATCGACATAGTCATTGTCTAAAAGAACCCAGGTTTTCTCTTTCTCTTTAAGCTGAAGACAGGACTTGGAAAACAGGTATCCATCACCATTTAAGCGTGCTTCATAGATGTTTCTGGCACAGTTAAGGCCCTTATCGGCAATCTGGATGATTTTTCCGCTTATTCCGTTTTGGCTCTTAAGCTCATTTATCGTTTCTCTTATAACCGGCTTTTCTGACCTGTTTCCAGGATAGAGCTTCATTCCTACGGGTATCTGATTTGCGTCTAACAGTAATCCCATGCCGATTAAATGATCGCTTCTGTTTTCCTTGCTGGGACCTTTTCTTCTGGAATCATCCTGAAGGTCTATTTCAAAATAGAAATTGGTACAGTCAAAATAGGCTACTCCTGTATCAATGCCATATTTTTCCTTTGTCATTTTAGTAAAGAGTTCTACTATTTTTGAATAATTATCTCCTAAATATCCAAGTCCTTCCAGAAGCTTGGAATAGGTGAAAATATATTTAGAATCAAGATAGGGTATTACTTCCTCAAAGGTTTTTATTTTGCTGCAGGGACTTAATATTCTGGAAAATACTAATTAACATAACAAGTCATACAGATCGAAATGAAAATCTGTCATTTTTCCTATTATATCTATATATGGCTTTACTTCAAGTTTTTCAATTATGGATTTAATAATAAAATGACCACCATATTTAAAAGGAGCTTTATCACTAACCTTTTGCGCATCTTCACTTTCCTTTTCCTCATTTAATCTTTCAACCTCTTTTTCATAATAGGCTACAGGATCTTCCATTCCCTTAGCTTTCAGGGTTTCAACAGAGCCTAAAGATCTGTATGTTTCATGAGCTGTATCCTTTGTCTCTGGATTATAGAAGCTGTCTACAACCGAGAGATAGGTTCTTCCTTTTTGACATTTTGTTTCAGAAAATAGGCCATGGTTTATCCCTCCTTTTATATCTCACCACTCTCAACATCTTTATTTACCATAAAAATTTTTTGTCAAATCATGAAAACAATTAAAAAGTACCGATAAATACGGTACTTTCTGCATATGCGAGTATTATTGAACCCTTAAAGATTTATGGTGAGAACTCTTAAAGACTGGTATTATGTTATAATGCAATTAAGGAGGAGAAGACGCATGAAAAAAATAATAATTATATTATCTGCAGTTTTTGTGCTTGGTATTACTGTAATTTGTCCTATTTTAGCAGACGAATTAAGCCCTAGAAGAGGTCCATATTACCAGAACATGTATGTGCTAAATAGCTGTGCTTCGCCCAACTCTCATTTCGCTGATGTTGGTGGCTTTGGCACTATGGCAAGACTTGACTTAAGTAAGACATATTTATCTCCAATATATGAAGATGGCAAAACCCCAGCGTACGTTTACGTTTATGTAGATGTTGATGGTAGGGAATATGTCCCTTATTATGAAGGATATGACTACAGTCATAGCGTAACATACAATAATGGAAGTTGTTGGTTATTACATTAAGCGTGTCACATTAATAATTATTTTATTAATTGTATGCACCGCATGCAGCTCGTATAAAACGACAAATGGCGATTTCTACGAATTCAAGCTAAAAAATAATGTTCCTCTAGAAAAGATCGATTATGAAGATGAAAGATTTTCTCATTATGACTATTACAAGATAAACGATTCTAGTCTAGAAATCATGAAATTTAATTCTGATTTAGATCAAACAAGTCTTGAAGATAAAATTCAACGATCCATGTCAAACTTGCATTTCACTATGAAAGATGTCAAATATAGCAATAATGACAGATATGCAGTTATTTATGCTCCTAGCGATAGTGTATATGAACAAAATAGGACAGAAAAAGCATTGATTATTCTATCAAAATTGGATGACGAATATTGTTTGTGTTATTATTTGGAACTCGATAATAATAACATCATTGATGATCTTCTTGCATCATTTACAGTCAAATGACTTGATTGTCATCATTTTATAGTTGTATATTTCATGTTTTTCTTTTTCAAACTTCATAATGCTAATGTCACCTGTCTTTTAAAGTTAGGCATACACATTTATGGTGAGAACTCTTAAAGACGGGTTAGAAGGCTAATTCCTTAAAAGATCACTTCGGTGGTCTTTTTTTAATGTAAAATAGTATTTATGAAAATATTAGTTATAAATCCTGGATCTACTTCCACAAAGGTATCCGTCTATGAAGATAAAAATGAAATTTTTACTGATTCTGTTTTTCATGATGCACCTGTTCTGCTTCAATACAGGCATGTTAATGACCAGCTCGATTTTAGAACAGATGTTGTGATTGAAATACTGAATAATCACAGTATTTCTATTGAATCAATCGATCTGATCTCAGCCAGAGGTGGCAGCGCCTTTAGCCAGGCAGGTGGCATAATAGAAATAGATGAAAGTCTTTTTAATGATACTTTAAACGGTACTGGCGGTTCTGAGCATGCGGCCAAGCTTGGTGTAATGATAGCCTACAGACTGCATAAGAAATATAACATCAGGGCCTTTACTTTAAATGCCACCAATGTTGATGAACTGAATGACTATGCCAGGCTTACCGGTATTAAGGGAGTTTACCGTAATGCCCAGGCTCATGTTCTAAATCAGAAAGCTGTACTGAAATATTACTGTAGAAAACATAATCTAAAATATGAAGATAACAACTTTATCTGTATTCATGTTGATGGAGGAATAACTGTCGGAGCACATGAAAAAGGAAAACTTATCGACTGTAATGTGGGCTCTGGAGGAGATGGTCCTTTTACACCAACCAGAATTGGCTCTGTACCAGTGCTGACACTACTTGACTATATTGATGAGTATGGTACTGACTGTGTCAGAACTATGTGTTCTAGAAGTGGAGGTTTTGTGCAGTACTTTGGCACCAGCAATGGTGACACCGTTATGAAACTGTATAGAGAAAATGACTATAAGGCCTCGCTGGTAGTGGATTCAATGATTTACAATATTGCCAAAGAAGCAGGAGCTATGGCAACGGTTTTAAAAGGAAATGTAAAGGCAATTGTCATTACTGGCGGCTATATAAGGTACAGTGAACTGACTGATAAATTAAAGAGCTATATTGAATATATTGCCCCAGTAGAACTGGTAAGCGATAAGGAACAGGAAACACTCGCCCTTGAGGCATATGAAGCCTTTATGGGCAGGGAAGAAATCCACAAATATACAGGAAAAGCTGTTTTTGAGGGTTTTGATTTCTAAATTGTGTTACAATATTTTAGTACTTTGATAGAAGAACAGTAACTTTAGGACTTTATCTTAAGCGAGGGATGAGGGTGCAAGATTCCGTTAAAGCTAAAGCGAATTCACTTCTTAGTTGGCCCAATCAGCCACGTGACTCGCGTTAAGAGGATAAGTAAAAAGTAAGGTGGTACCGCGTTAATTCGCCCTTAGGCCACCTTTTTTGTTTGGTAAAGGAGAAAACATGTTAGATTTAACAAAAGTAAAAGAAGAAGCCCTTAAAGCCATTGATGAGTGTAATGATATTAAGGTTCTTGATGATTTAAGAATTGAATATCTTTCCAAGAAGGGCAAAATCCAGGCACTGATGCAGGAAATGCGAAATCTCTCAGCTGAAGAAAAGCCTAAATTCGGTCAGCTGGTCAATGATCTGAAAAGCGCTGTATCTGCTTCGCTGGATGAGAAAAAGAAGGCGATTGAAGAGGAATTATTAAATGCCCGTCTCAAAAGCGAAAAAGTCGATATTACCCTGGATGAATATACACCAAGAATCGGCAATCTTCATCCTCTGACTCATATCTGGGAAGAAATAGAAGATATTTTTATCGGTATGGGCTATACCGTAGCTGAGGGACCGGAAGTTGAATATGATGAATACAACTTTACCCGTGCCAATACGCCTGAAGGCCATCCAGCCAGAGATATGCAGGATACTTTCTATGTTGATGTAAACCGTCTTTTAAGATCGCAGACTACCGCTATTCAGATGCGAGTACTCGAGAAAGAAGGCAATAACCTTCCTATTAAGGTTGTCTGCCCAGGAAAGGTATATCGTCGAGATGATGATGATGCAACTCATTCCCATCAGTTTATGCAGTGTGAAGGTCTTGTCATTGGTGAAAATATCACCGTGGCTGATTTAAAGGGAACCCTGGAACTGATGATTAAGGAACTTTTCAAGAATGATGCAAAAATCAGATTCAGACCATCTTACTTCCCATTCACAGAGCCAAGCTTTGAAGTAGATATGACCTGTCACAAGTGTGGAGGCAAGGGCTGCAGCATCTGTAAGGATACCGGCTGGATTGAAATACTGGGTTCAGGCATGGTACATCCAAATGTTCTGGAAGCGGCCGGCATTGATTCTAAGAAATATACCGGATTTGCGTTTGGTGTAGGTATTGAAAGAGTTGCGATGTTAAAGTATGGAGTAAATGATATTCGTGATTTCTACACCAATGATTTAAGATTCCTGAAGGGATTCAAGAGAAGTAATTAAGGAGGAAAAATAAGATGAAATTAAGTTTAAACTGGTTAAATTCTTTAGTCGATATTTCCGACTTAAGTACTGAAGAAATTGAAGAAAAAGCGGTTAAAGCTGGCTTTGAAATTGAAGGAAAAGAAAAAATCGGT
The DNA here is from genome assembly GCA_051893275.1 of Erysipelotrichaceae bacterium. Lineage (GTDB taxonomy): Bacteria > Bacillota_I > Bacilli_A > Erysipelotrichales > Erysipelotrichaceae > Colivicinus. The sequence continues at coordinate 5,362 of JBJFHC010000313.1, forward strand.
GCTGGAACAAACCTGGTAGTGGGCAAAGTGATCGAATGCCATGATCATCCTGATTCAGATCATCTCCATGTTACCAAAGTAGATACTGGAAACGAAGTACTGGATATAGTCTGTGGTGCACCTAACTGCCGTGAAGGAATTAAGGTAATTGTCGCCAAGGTTGGCGCAAAACTGCCAGGTGGTGAAATCAAGGCTGGTGTAATCAGGGGACAGGCATCAGATGGCATGTTATGTTCCTTGCTGGAACTTGGTGTTTCTAAAGAACTATTAAGAGATGATTCCTGTTCACATGATGGTATTGAAGAACTGGATGAAAGCTTCAATGTTGGGGATACCGATATTCTAAAGAAACTTGGTTATGATGATACGGTTTTAGATCTGGGTATTTACGCCAATCGACCTGATTGTCTGGCTGTACACTATATGGCAAAGGAAATGGCCGCTATTTTAAGAAGACCCTGCCGTCTGCCAGAATTTGATGGAGCCAGTGATATTGGTGAAAAAGGCAATTTCCGATTAAGCTCTCAAACAGCCAGCTGTCCACATTTCCTGGTAAAGGTATGTAACAGTGTTACTATTAAACCATCACCTGAATGGATGCAGGAAAACTTAAGAGCCAATGGCATCAAGTGCATCAACAATCTGGTTGATATTTCTAACTATGTAATGCTGGAAACCGGTCAGCCAATGCACTTCTATGATTTAAGAACCAATCCAAACAAAAATATTACAGTTAAAGATAATTTAAGCTGTGACTACCAGGCGCTGGATGAAAATACCTATCATATTGAACCAGGCGATATTATGATAACCTCGGATAACGAACCAATCGGTATTGGCGGTATCATGGGTGGTGAAGGTTCAAAGATTCAGGATGATACAAGCGGTATTATTATTGAATCAGCCTTATTTGACCACGCTCAGATAAGACGTACAGCCAACCGTCTAGGTTTACAGACTGAGGCAGCTGCCAGATATTCCAAAGGCTTAGAACCGCTCTCACAGAAAAAAGCCATGGACAGAGCTGTTCAGCTGCTGATTGAACTGGCTGATGCCACTGGTTTTGAAGAAACAGTGGAATGTGGAAGTGACAATTATACTCCAGTTAGCGTGAGTGAAACATTAAGCCATTTAAATAACCTAATCGGTAAAGAATATAAACTAGATGAAGTAAAAGAAGTACTGGAAGCTTTAGACTTTAAGCCTGAATTTGAAGGTGATACATTCATCTGCCATATTCCTTCCTACCGCAGCGATATTTCCATTAGAGAAGATATTGATGAAGAAATCTGCCGTCTGACTGATTTTGATGATCTCAAATCTTCGCTTCCTTTAATGCCTCAGACAGTGGGCAAACTCTCTGTTGCTCAGTCTAACCGCCGTGTCATTAAAAATTTCTTAATCAACAAGGGTTTAAATGAAGTTATTACTTATTCACTGGTATCAAAGAGAT
>JBJFHC010000314.1:0-1753 GCA_051893275.1 Erysipelotrichaceae bacterium
CACAGAAAACAGTGGCTCATATTTTTAGACATATGTAGCACCGCCTAAATTATTTTGAAACTACCATGTAGAACAGCTTCTTTTCTGGATCGCAGTAATCCTGCATAGCTTCAATAGTAAATCCGTGAGTAGCTTCATTATTGAAATCAATGGTAGTTTCATTTGACATCTTAGCATTAGGGAATACTAAGAATCCATGATATTCAACAGTTGTATCACATGGATCAACGAACATAACTTCAAGCCAGAATTCTCCACCCTTAGCAAAACAATCAGCTCTATTTTCAATCATAATAGCTTCTTCTGATTCTTTCTTATAAAGAACAACCAGATTAGTTCCATCTGGAACAGAAGTAGTTTCTACCGTAATAGCAGTACCTTCAATTTTAAATTTACCCTTAGCGGCAGTATCAGCCTGTGACAGAGTCTCGCCAATTCCGCCATCTTTAGTCATCACACTTACTGAAACAACTTCACCAGTTGCAGGTGTAGCCCCCAGTGTAGCTGAACCAGTAGTTACTGTAACTACTTCTCTTACTGGAACTACTATCTTTTCTGAAGAAGAAGCTACCTTTTTGTCACTACCCCACTGAGCAGCAGCCAGTCCCATATTTACGAATGCATTTGAACCACTAAGAGATGCCTCTTTACTTCTGTCGAATGCAGCAACCTTAATTCCCTGGGCATCTACTGAATATACTGTTTCACCAGTACATTCGAGTGATGGCTCAGTTATCTGATTAAGGCTATAGAAAGCTTCTCCAGTGCTCTTGTTGAGCATTGAACCTGAAAGCGCTCTATTGATAACTAAATTATCTATATTCAGTGCCATTATATTTTCCTCCTTGTATAATAAAAAAATAGGGAGCTACTTAAGCTCACCCATCCAATTCAAATCTTTATTTAATTGTCCCTTGTTCATTTTACTTACGTCTAACATGCCGCTGTACATGCCACCCATAAGATGATCTGCGCTCTTAATCTTCTGGATTCTGCGAGTCGCATCCATGAACGTATATATTGGTAAACCCCATACGGTGTCAAAATTGTATTTAAAACCCTCTGAATTACATAATGCAGAAATTAAAGGTTCGAGATAAGATTCAAAACTATTTGATGTCTTCCTCTTTGCCATTTCTCGTTCTTCTCTGGCTTCCCTCATAAGGATAACCCTGGCCATTTCATTTCCGGGCTTCTTAAAGTTTCTTTTAATACCGTGACAATCACGGATAAAGTCAACCATCTCGCCATAAACGAATTCATTGATAACTACTTCATAATTATCATTTACTAATGCAAGTTCACCATTTTTTAATTCTGCAAGATGTAAGCTTGCAATATCCAGATTAGGAAGCAGCACCTTCGTCTCTTCATAATCAAAGGCCATATATACATTAAGAAACATGTGCCAGTCATCAACAGTTAAGTAATCAATACCGTTTTCATCTAGGGAAAGTCGGTAGTCAAACGATGTAGCACATAACCTAGTCACCAAACCCCAATATCTATCTTCTCTATAGTCAACAATGCTTCCAATGGTTGGATTATTTACCGCAACTAGATTTGTAATATGATAGGGTTCACCTCTTAATAGTGCTAACTTATCTATCAAAATATCACCTACACAAATTTGACTGCGCCTGCTCCTGCGCTTGGAATCTCATAGTTCTGCCGGAATGTCTTTCAGAGAATGCATTTTCTGTATTAGATACAAGCTGCATTTCTCCAAAACCAAATGCTGTGCTTCCATTAA
>JBJFHC010000315.1:0-6680 GCA_051893275.1 Erysipelotrichaceae bacterium
TTTATACTTCCTAATCACTCCCCTGCAATCAGAGTTGGAGTTATTTTTGAGAAAAATTTGAGGTGTAGCATATATAAAAATCCGGTATCGTATGATATCGGATTTTTTTGCTGGTGGAGCATAGCGGAATTGAACCGCTGACCTTTTGAATGCCATTCAAACGCTCTCCCAACTGAGCTAATACCCCACGTGTTTGAATGGCATAATTCTACTACAAATAATTGATTTTGTAAACTAATGCGAGAAGGCATCTGGCAGATCATTCTCCAAAAGAATAGTATCCTCTGGTGTACAGTAATGATAAATATAGTCAAATGCCTCTTTAACCTTATCAACTACCAGCACATTGGACATATCAAAACCATAATCCTGAAGACCCTTATAGATAGGTGCTGTCTGATTCTTGCCAACCAGAATGACATAGTCACACTTGCCTATCATATTCTTGCCAAAATCATAATTAGTCTTCTTTTCCTGAGTTCCCAGATCAATTAAACCTGGAGTTACTATTACCCTTTTACCTGGCATAATTGATAAAGTATTTAAAGCGCTTAAACAGCCCGATGGATTAGAATTAAAGGCATCATCAATAAATGAATAGCCATTAATCTTCTTAAGTTCCAGACGATGCTCTACCTGTTTAATATTGGCAACTGAAGACTGTATATCTTTAATATCAATACCCAGTTCTAAAGCCAGGGCAATGGCACATAAAATGTTGGTAATATTATGTTCACCCAACAGTCTGGTAGTGAAATGATAAATCTCACCATTAACTGTTACATCAAAAGAAGAACCATTACGACCATATTCGATATTTCTGGCAAACAGGTCAGCCTTCTCATTCTTAACACCAACCGATACTATCTTACAGATATTATGGATTGGATAATTCGCAATATATTCATTATCCAGATTAATAATACCCACGCCATCTGCAGGAAGCAGCTCTATTTCCTGCATCTTCTCATGAATAATATTGCCGATATTACCGAAGGTATTTAAGTGCTGTGGCCCAACACTTGAGACAATGCCATACTTAGGCCTTACCATCTTCATCAGATACTTAATATCACCCACATGATCAGCACCCATCTCACAGACAAATACCTCATGAATATTCTTAAGTTCACCTCTGATGGTTCTTGTGATACCCATTGGTGTATTATAGGAAGCCGGTGTCATTAAAGTATAGAAATGATCACTTAAAATATCAGTCACAATATTCTTGGTAGTAGTCTTGCCATAGGAACCGGTAATACCTATCTTAATCAGATTTGAATTAGAATCAAGAATCTTGACGGCATCATTTTCATAATACTTCTTAACCAGCTTCTCAACTGGCAGTATTACTAAAGCCGCAATATAAATAACCAGATAAGATCCAGGAATAGTCAAAATACCGACAATACCGATATTCTTTGTAAAAATATTTAACAGTGCCAGAATAAACAGTATCTCAAAAACATAATAAAGCACATATGTACGCTTCACTCTTGCTGTATAGACAAGTGGCTTAATATACTCATTCTTGCTTTCCTTCTCTATAAGATATATTGCCATAATGATTGTTACAACAAATACCACTATATGCCTTAAATAAACACTTGGAATAAAACAGCTGACTATCATTAATACTGCATAAATGATAAATTCCTTCAGAAAAAAAGTCTTAAAGGACATCAGCCACTTAGTATAGCGATAAAACTCATAACGATTCTGCTGAAACATGTGCATTGCGTTTTTCATAAACACACAGCTTACAGCCAGGAAAGGTATAACATATAAAATCTTAAGCATAATATTTCTTTAAAAAAGCCTCCAGTACCAGATTAAAACGATCACCCTGATGGAAATAGGCAAAATGATCATCGCCCTCAAATACCACCAGTGCTGCATCAGGCATCTTTTCCTCCATAATTTTGCCCATATATAAAGGAGTAGAATCATCTCTGTCACCAAAAACTAAAAGAGTTTCTGGCTTAATATCCTTTAAATAAGGTGTTATATCAAAATTAACTGCCTGTATCAGTGTACCCTTCATAATATCAGTAGAATTCTGGTAATCACTAGAACCAGCATTCTTTCTAAACTTCTCGCTTAAACCCTTAAAAGGCTTAAGAATAATCTTCCCCAGTTTATAGGAATAAACTGATACATAATATCTTATACCTCTTTTTGGTTTAATACCAGCCGCACCAGTCAGACACATCTTAAAGACATCATATTTATAGGCATAATAAAGCGCAATACGACAGCCAAAAGAATGACCAATCAGTATTGGACTCTCGATATTAAAATGATTCACGAAATCATGCAGAAACTCCACATAATCATCTACACTCCAGGCTCTTTCTGGTTCACTCGATTCACCAAAACCCGGCAGATCCATATTGTAGACCACAAAATGCCTGCTTAAGAATTGAGCGATATAATCCATCATGGCCATATTCTGACCCCAGCCATGCAGAAGAATAACACTCCTGCCCTTATCGCCCTTTATTTCATAGTTTAAATTTATTTCTCTAATAACTGCCTTAGCCATTACTTCTTTTCCTTCTTCTTATTATTCTTTTTCTGTGGCTTATTGGAATAGATTCTGAACACCACACCATTATGCGTATTCTCACCAAGTACCACATAGCCATAAGTATCGCATATTCGCTTAACAATTGATAGACCTAGTCCAAAATTACCCCTGGTACCCTTTTCATATGGTTTAAACAGCTTATCTATTCTGTCCTTTGACATCAGTTCACCATCGTTATAAACCTCCAGAAAATTAAATTCCAGAGTAATTATTACCTTATTCCTGGCATATCTTAAGGCATTATCCAGAAGATTCTCCACTACCGTCTGCCATGGCTCCTCGGCTCCATGGAATTCAACACTGTTATCCAGACTGGTCTCTACCTCAATATCGTTGCGGATAGCCTCTATTGATAAAATAGCTTTCTCAATAACCTTTGACATATTGGTAGAATCATCAGAATCCTTCAGATACTCCAGCTTATTAAAGGTATTCAGATTATAAGCCTTCTTTTCCAGTCTGTTGGCATTTTCAATAATGACATCAACCGATTTCTCCAGCGTATCATAGGGATAGATGCCATCCTTGATTGATTCCGAATAAGACTTGATAGTCGCAATCGGTGTCTTTAGATCATGGGAAATATTCTGAATCATTTCCTCACGTATTCTCTGCTGCTTCTTAAGCTCCTCATTCATGCTGGTCAAAGACTCAGCTATCTCGCCAATTTCATCACTTCGGGTAATATTAAGTTCCGGATCTTCACCCTGTCTTAATCTATCAATATAATTACGGATTGAATTAAGCGGTGAAATAATGGAAAACACCCATAACAGAAACAGCGTAAACAACAGAATTATGACAATAATGGTGAAATTAATAACACCCGACATCAGTGCATTCTTAAAATCCATCCGGTATTCATCAGAAATAATCGATATCAGCAGATAATTATCCTCATCAAAAGAAGTAATTGAATAAATAATATCATCGATATTTCCTGAACCTATCATTTCCTTTGGATTGATAGATGAAAGAAAATGCTCATTGTCATCATCAATATTAGAAATATATTTATCTGAACTTACTGAATAAATATAAGAATTAACATTCGAATCCTTATAGAGAAAACCCGAAACACTGTTACTGGAAATATAATGACTCTCATATCTGTGCAGATAGGACAGCATCTGATTCTGCACAAAACCATCAATATTGCGGTTAAAAAAAGTCATAAAAAACACACCAAAAACCATGATGGTCAAAAGACCAACCGCAATAAGCTGCTGAATCAGCGAAAACCCGTTAAGCCAGATACGTATACGTTTCATGACAGCCTGTAACCAAATCCATAAAGAGTCTGGATATTAATATCCGGAAGCTTCTTTCTAAGTCTTCTTAAAGTATCATCTACAACACGGTCCGAACCATAATAATTATCATCCCAGACCTGTTCCAGTATCTGTTCCCTCAGTATCGCATTGCCTCTATTTCTGATAAACAGCATCAGTAAATCAAATTCCTTGGTAGTCAGATCAATTGGCTGTTCACCTTCATAGACAATACGCTGAGCCTCATCAATTTCATACTTGCCAACCTGTATTCTGTTGGATTCCTTATAGACACGCTTAATAATGTTGTTAATTCTAAGCACCAGCTCCTTAGGCGAAAAAGGCTTGGTAATATAATCATCAGAACCCTTTTCCAGACCAATAATACGGTCAAATTCCTTATCGCGGGCCGAAGTAAAGACAACCGGCACATTAGGATAACGATTCTTAATCTCCTCAATCAGATCAAAACCCGACTTATCATCCAGCATAATATCCAGAATCCATAAATCACATGGTTTATCAATAGCCCTGTAAGCCTCATCATAAGTATAGTAGCTATAAACCTCATAGCCCTCTTTAATCAAATAAGACTTAACCAGTTCATTAAGATCTCTTTCATCTTCCACAACATTAATAATCTTCTTTGACATCCTATACACCTCCTAAAAGAGAATAAACAGACATATCCCATATCTCATCCACAAAATCCTCATAGAAATATGGCTCATGACTTACTAATATTATTGTACCTTGATATTGCCTCAAAGCTGACTTTAATTCATCCTTGGCATCCTGATCAAGATGATTTGTCGGCTCATCAAGAATCAGAACATTACTTGGCTTATTAATTATCTTACATAAACGAAGTTTAGCCTGCTCACCACCGGAAAGCACAAAAACCTTAGACTCAATCTGCTCAGTAGTCAGACCACATTTAGCCAGTGCACTTCTTATTTCATACTGAGTTAAAGAAGGAAACTCATCCCATAGTTCATCTATGCAGCTTTTCTTAGAGGCCTCTTCTTCTTGCGCAAAGTAGCCAATCTTGAGATTTTCACCATATTCCACATTACCAGAAATACCTGGTATTAGACCCAGAATCGACTTAAGCAGTGTTGATTTACCTAAACCATTGGTTCCAATTAAGGCAATCTTCTTTCCTTTTTCTACATCAAGCGTAATTGGTTTAGACAGAGCACCACCATAGCCGATGACCAGATCCTTAATCAGAAAAGTATAGCGTGATGTAGCCTTCTCAAACTTAATATTAAATTCTGGCTTAATCTTATCAGGTCTAAGCTCAATTCTCTCCATTCTGTCCAGCATCCTGACTCTGGAATTGGCCATGCCTCTGGTGGCCACTCTGGCCTTATTGCGGGCAATAAAATCCTCCATCCGGGCAATTTCACGCTGTTGCGCATCATAGGCAGCTTCTTTCTGCCTTTTATTTTCCTCATAGACCTTAAGAAAATCACTGTAGTTGCCGGCATATCTTGTAAGACTTGGTGTTTCAACATGATAGATGACATTGACCACATCATTTAAGAAAGGAATATCATGACTGACCAGAATAAAAGCTGATTCATAATTAATCAGATAATTCCTCAACCAGTCAATATGTTCCTTATCCAGATAGTTGGTAGGCTCATCTAATAACAGAATATCTGGCTTCTCTAACAATAATTTTGCCAGCAGAACACGTGAACGCTGGCCACCGCTTAATTCATCAACCTTCTTATTAATATCCAGATCAAAAGCCCTGGCAACCTCAGCTACCTTTGAATCAATCAGATAAAAATCATGCAGCTCCAGATATTCCTGCCTTGAGCCAATATCCTCAAGAAGCTCATTCATATCTTCCTCAGACATATCACACATCTTCATATAGTCATCATTGATGCTCTGTTCAATATCATAAAGCTCATTATAAGCTGAACTTAATACCTCGCCTATACTTTTCCCTTTTTCCAGAACAGTATGCTGATCAAGATAGCCGGCCTTAACCCTTTTAGCCCAGATTACCTTGCCCTCTTCCTGTTCAAGCTTGCGGGTAAGAATATTCATAAAAGTCGACTTACCTTCGCCGTTTGCCCCTACAAGTCCAATATGTTCGCCTTTATTCATGCGAAAAGAGACATCTTCAAAGATGACTCTTCCCCCAAAAGAATGCGATAAATGCTCAACAGTTAGGATTGACATAAACGGCTGTTTCCTGTCTTCTGAACAAATTCAGAGACCGCTTTTGCGATAGTTGGTACCAGTCTTTCATCAAACACGGATGGAATAATATATTCATCACTTAACTGTTCTTCACTTATTAATGAGGCAATAGCCTTAGACACAATTATCTTAATATTCTCATCCATCTTAATGGCTCCACCATCCAGAAGCCCTCTGAACAGACCAGGGAAAGCCAGAAGATTATTAATCTGATTAGGCTTATCGCTTCGGCCAGTTCCTACAACTCTTGCCCCTGCTTCCCTGGCATCATCATAAGTGATTTCCGGGTTAGGATTGGCCATTGAGAAAATAATGGCATCTTTATTCATTGACTTAACCATTTCCTTAGATACCAGATTTGGAGCTGATACGCCAATAAAAATATCGGCATTAACCATTGCCTCGGCCAGATTTTTATAGGCAATATCTTCCTTATTTACATATTCAAGCAGTTCCTGTTTCAGAAAATCATAGCTGTCTTTTTCACATTGCCTTAAAATACCATCCTTATCTGAAGCGATAATGTTGGTAAAACCATAGTTATATAAATGACGGATAATACTGCTTCCAGCTGCACCCGTTCCCGATATTACAAC
>JBJFHC010000316.1:0-3095 GCA_051893275.1 Erysipelotrichaceae bacterium
AACACTAAAGATAAAAGAATCTGTATAGCTCATCCTGAGGGGAGCGGTAAGAGTGATCTTTTAAATCTTTTGATGACTTACTATGGAGATTATAATGATGATTTCTTTGACTATAAAGATGAACACTTCAGAAAGTATGATGTAATCAGAATAAACTTTAAAGAAATATTTCAGAATAATCCTGATAGTTCATATCCAATAGAAATTATGTATGATGAACTTTTAAGAGAAGTTAAAAGTGAATACAGGCTTATCAAGTTTGATAAAAAGGATGAACTCTCCGATGTTTTAAGAAAAATATATGCAGCTACCAGAAGGCAGTTTATGATCTTTATTGATGATAATGACTTTGTCGAGCTTAAGCGAAGACACTACGACATAAATGTAGAACAGTATATATGGTATATGCCTGAACTTGTACCGGATAAAGATGAAAAGCATATAGCTCTTGTCTATGCGACTGGAGTACTTCCGATAAAGTCTACTTTCACGCAAAACTATCTGAAGAGGTTCAGGGAATATACTATCTACAATCCCTGTATTCTGACGCAGGTTCTAAGAAGCAATACTCACAGCTCAGATGTTTCCTATATAGAATATCTTGTGCAGAGAAACACTCAGCTTACAAAGAAATATATAAAAGCGCTTATATGTGGCATTAAGGTGCCGGTTAATCTTGATAAGTTTATGCATGAGATGATGGGTGAAAGGGCAGCCCTGGCAATATTGAGCTATATGGGTGTCATAAGATATGAGGACCATACAGTATTTCTGAATGATGAAAGGATGAGAATTTATCTTTTTAATGCCATTGATTCTAAAAAGCTTAATGGCTTGCTGGAAACAAAGAATGTCTTTGAAGAAGAATATGTCATAGATAAAAACATGGATAGAAATGAAATAGTTAATGATATTCTTGCTCATAATTTCAATATGGCCATAAAGTATAAGCTACCTGAAATCAGCTGTTATGATGAATGTGTGACAATAACATATTATCCAAAAGATGAATTTAAGGAAACAGAGCAGAAAATGGTTATCTATCTTGGTGATAATATCAGAAATGATAATTGTGATGATGCTCAAATTGTTGTGATAAAAATATAGTAAAATATTGTCATGGTGATAATTAAAAGAGATGGAAATCTCCAGGAGTATTCCAGTGAAAAAATAAAAAACGCAATCCGCAAGGTTTTTGCCAGCGAGGGAAGGATATGTCCGGAAAATGATCTTCAGGATATTATTTTTTCTATTGAGAATTCTATTGAAGTTAAGACTTCCAGAAATGAACCGGTAACTGTTGAATGGATACAGGATATGGTGGAAATAGAGCTGATGAAAAAGGAATATTTCAAGGAAGTCAGATCATATATTATCTATCGTGATGAACATGCCAGAACAAGGGAAGCCATCAACAATATTGTTGATATGCTGGGAATAAAAAAGATAGGGCCGGTTTTAAAAAAGATACAGAAGGATTTTAATTCTGAGGCCTATGATATGACCATTCTGGAATCTAAGTTCAGGTCTTTAATTAAGGGCGACATTTCTAAGGATTACGCTCTGCAGCTATTGATTGATGCAGCTGTCTCTCTTATCTGCAAGGAAGCTCCTGACTACCAGTTTATTGCCGCCCGTATACTTTCTTTTAAGATTGGACTGGAAGTAGATAAAAATATGGATATTCTTCATCTGGATGGTTTTTATGAGAAGATGGTCTATCTGTGCAGTGAGTCGGAGTATGACAGCACACTGCTGGAAAAATATGACCGTGAAGAAATTGAGGAACTGGGCAGATATATGCGCCATAGCCGCAATAATCTTTTTAACTATTCGGCTTTAAAGCTTTTAAGCGATAAATATCTGATTTATACAGACAGCCAGGGTATTCTGGAAAAGCCCCAGGAGCTTTTCATGAGTATCGCAATGTATATCGCGATGAACGAAACTAATCGGACTCTCTGGGCCAAAGAAATCTATGATGTTCTTTCATCTCAGAAATTAATTCTTTCATCGGTTGTGATGTATATGGCCAGGAAACCCAAAGCTCAGCTGGCTTCCTCATTTGGGGACTGTTTGCCAGATAATCTTCTGGGCATCTATAAATCGCTGGACAGTTTCTCGGAGATATCCAAATATCATGGTGGAATGGGTCTTTATTTTGGCAAAATACGTTCAATTGGTGCAGATATCAAGGACTATAAAGGTGGAGCCTCTGGTACAGTTAAATGGGCAAGGCTTGTCAATGATACAGTTATTGCGGTGGAGAATGAGCATCTGAGAAAAGATGCCTGTACTGTTTATCTTGATGCCTGGCATAAAGATCTGCCGGAATTTCTACAGGCCAAGTCTAAACTGAAGGATATTCGGCTTGGTGTCTGTTTCCCTGATCTGTTTTTTGAGATTGCCTCAAAGAACATAAATGAAAACTGGTATCTGATGGATCCTCACGAAATACTTCAGGTCAAGAAATATTCCCTTGAAGATTACTATGGCAATCAGTGGCTGGACAGATATTATGAGTGTTTAAGAGATGACAGAATAGAAAAAAGAATGATTCCGATTAAGGAAATGGTCAGAATGCTTATTAAGTCTCTGATTGATACTGGCGGACCGCTGATTTTTAACCGCGACGCCGTAAATATGACCAATCCTAATTCTCATTCAGGTATCATTTACTGCAGTGACTTAAATGGCTGCCTGGCTCAGAATGTTTCATCTTCATCTTTAATATCAAGAGAAATCATTAAAACCGAGACGGGTGATGTGGTGGCTGAAAAAACCAGCTGTTCAGATATGCCCAGTCTTATTCAGGCTTCCTTAAATCTGAGCAGGATCAATACTGATGATAATAAGGAACTTAAACACATAATTGATATTGCGGTATTAAGCCTGGACAACATGATTGATCTTAATAATTATCCGGTTCCTTATTCTGCAGTATCTGCTTCAAAATATCGTCCTATAGGTCTGGGAGCTCTGGGCTATAATCATCTGCTGGTTAAAAAGGGAATAGATATTGAATCCAAGGAACATCTTGATTTTGCGGATAATCTTTTTGAAAGAATAAATTATTTTGCGCTTAACGCCTCAGC
>JBJFHC010000316.1:3195-4545 GCA_051893275.1 Erysipelotrichaceae bacterium
CATATCGATCAGGCTCAGGCCATGGACTTATATATAAGTTCAGACTATAATTATAAACAGCTGCTTGATCTTCTCATTCTGGCCTGGTCGCTGGGTGTGAAGACAATTAATTCGTTTTTAAGGAAGACAAATGACTAAAAAGAAAAAAAGAAGAAGATTAAGAAAGAGTTTAAGACTGCCTTTATTTATTATCTGCGCAGTTTTAGTTGGACTTATTGTATTTGGAATTTCTAAACTCTTTGTTCCTGGGGTTAAATCTATTCATGAAGATGCAAAGAAAATCAGTACTAAATCATGCATTGCCTTTTATCCTAAGTCAGAATATGGAAAGCAGATTGCCTCTTCACTTTGTGAAAGTGTAAAGGATTCTGAGGAAAAGGTTGTTTTTGACTATTCATTAATACCTTATGGTGACTATTATCTGGTGGAATATGGCCAGGATGTTCATTATTATATTGATAAAAACAATGAGCTTCTGAAGATTGAATCTTTAGATGATGGTGCCAGAGGGATTATGTCAGACTATCTGAGATATTCCATGAAGAAAAGTGAAATAGATGAGGCATATACAGCTGATTTTATTTTAAATACATCAAAGGATAAAATTGATCTGAGTGAATGTACATATAAAGTGGAGGGTTCAAATCTGGAAGTATATTTTCCTGCCTATGATCATACTGTATCTGTACCTTTAAAATATATTCAGAATTATGCCGGTGTTAATCTAGGCTATGAAAATGAGTCTTATGTCAAGCCATCCTATATTTCAAAGAATCGTAAAATGGTTGCCCTGACCTTTGATGATGGGCCAAATCTGGATACATCGCCAGAGATAGTTGATACACTATATAAATATGATGGTAAGGCCACTTTCTTTGTATAGGGTTACAGACTTGATAATAAAACTGTACCGTTTATAAAGGAAGCCATTGAAAAGGGTATGCAGTATGGTTCTCATTCCCAGAATCACAAGAATCTGAAAAACATTTCGGATGAAGAAGTTGTCAAACAGATTAAACAGCCGGCTGATGACCTGTATTATGGCTATGATGATCCGGTTTATGGTTTTGAAGGACTGGGCTATACCATGACAGTATACAGGGCTCCATATGGTGAGCATAACGCTCATGTTGATGAGCTTTCACCTTTTATCAATATAGCCTGGGACTGTGATTCTAAGGACTGGGCCACCAGGGACAAAACTTCAATCAAGGATGCCATCTATACTTTTGAAGCCAAAAATAAGGATGCGCTTGATGGCTGTATTGTACTGATGCATGATGTTTATGCAGAAACGGTCGAGGCTGTCAAAGAACTGGTACCAGAACTGATTGACAAGGGCTATCAGCT
>JBJFHC010000316.1:4645-6671 GCA_051893275.1 Erysipelotrichaceae bacterium
ATTCATAATGATAATAAAAATAGTAATGATCATTTTCCCGATGCAGAAAAAGAGGGAATATTTCGTTTTCTTCATTGGAGTATCTGGTCTTGACAATAATGCTCTGTCTGTTTCTGATGGAATTTAGAATCATTTCCAGTTTTATCAGAAGATTGTCTTTATTGTCGGATTCTATATAGTCAAGCTCAGAAATAAAATCTGCATCATCTTCACTGATAAATGAAAGCAGTTTGTTTTTTAATTCATCAGACCTGTCTTTATCAAGTTCTTTCAGCGAATTGATGGAATCGATAAGCAGCTTTATCTCTGAAAGATAGAATGGTGCATCAAGCAGGTAGTAGCCATCATCATATTCAATGTTGTAGCCATATTCATTCAGTATCGAAATATCGCTGTAAAGAGTCTGGCGACAGTTGAGGACAATATTTTCTCTTTCCAGCAGAGAAACTATTTCACTGTATTTCAGGTGTTTTGATTCACTGGAGTATTTCTTTAATATCTGAATGAGTGCCAGTATTCTTTTTTTGTTGTTCATATATGCATTTTATCATAGTGTTAAAATATTTTAACACTATGATAATCTGATTGAGTTATCCTTTAATCAGGAGGAATAAGACATGAAGACGATTAGAAATAACTTATGGATGGTAATGATAGCCTGGTGCCTGCTTATTGAGAGAAAGGATATATTTGCGCTTATGGTGATTGTATCAGCTTTAGTATATCTATATTTTTCTTCTAAAACTGTGAAGTTGTTAGAGACTGCAGTTCTTTCTTGCCTGTTTATTTCTGTGGGGCTGCCTTTAATCAGTCTTACAGCCCTGGGTATCAGTTTTTCATCAGTATTATTTCTGATATTTGCCTCTATTAATGTATCTTTATGTTATGAATATCTGTCAAAAGTCAGACTTAAGTCAATGTACAGTTTATTCATAATTGTCTTTGCGCTGGAATTAATTATGGCAGTCCTGTTTATAATCATGCCCATAACCCTAATGAATAATGCTGCCAGATTTAAAGCGTTAATGCTGGTAAATGTTATCTTCATGCCTTATACTCTCATACTGCTGATTAGACTTATACAGAGAGAATATCGTATTAGAACTTTAAGATCTAATTTAGAAACATTAAAAAAGCGTTCTATGTTTGATATTAAAATCTGATAGAATATATTCATGCTGAAAAAATTTGTTTCTTATTATCGTCCTTATTTAAAAACTTTTATCTTTGTAATGTTCTGCGATTTACTGATATCGCTGATTTCCATGGCCTATCCCATTCTGACCAGGCAGATGATGAACGATCTGATACCTAATCAGAAGTTTAAGCTGATTGTGATATTTGGTGTTACACTTCTTGTTTTATATATTATTAAAGCTATACTAAAATATCTCTTTGATTATTATGGACATATGGTAGGTACCGGTATTCAGAAAGATATGCGTACAGAACTTTTTGCCAAGCTGGAGAAACTTCCTTTCTCATACTATGATAATCATGAAACCGGCAAAGTTATGGCCAGAATGACAACTGATCTGTTTGATATAGCCGAACTGGCCCATCATGGACCAGAGAATCTTTTTATGGCAGCTGTCATGATAAGTTTTTCTTTCATTTATCTTTCTTCAATTTCTCTGCCTTTGACTTTAATTATCTTTGCCTGTGTACCAGTGCTAATTATTACAACCACAAAGGTCAGGAAACTGCATATGGTTTCATCCAAGAAAGCCAAGGCTGCCCAGTCTATTATCTCGGCAAAACTTAATTCTTCTATTTCCGGAATCAGAGTTACCAAGGCTTTTGACAATGGCGATATTGAATCAGAAAAGTTTCAAAGAGGAAATGAAGAGTTTGTGGAAGCCAAAAAGGGTCAGTATAAGACCATGTCAATGCTTCATTCTTCGACTACTTTTATTACCGAACTTTTTAATGTAGTGTGTTTAATATCAGGCGGTATATTTCTTTATAATGGTGAAATTACCTTTGGTGACTATACAGCATTTATGTTGTCAATCAATGTCTTTAT
>JBJFHC010000317.1:0-6654 GCA_051893275.1 Erysipelotrichaceae bacterium
AGCTGCTGAATATGCATTATCTGCCACACTGACTAAGATTTCTGATGAAAAGCTATCTGAAGTAACCGAAGAAATTAATGCGCCATTAAATGTAGCCTCTGGCTTTGACCCTAACTGGGCAAGAGATATGCTACAGTCTATCATGGCTCCGTATTGGGTATTAGTTACCAAGAATGAAACAAATCTGAGTGCCGCCCTGTCTCAGGTACTGGCTATGAAAGAAACTGTCATGCCAAAACTAATGGCGGCCTCTACTCATGACTTAAGACTGTGTCATGAAATGAAGCACAAGATTCTTTCCGCTGAAATGAAACTGCGTGCCTCTTTGGCCCGCAAAGAAACAAGAGGCTTAAACTATAGATCAGACTATCCTTACAGAGATGACAAGAACTTCCTCTGCCTGATGCTTGTAAGCAAACAGGCCGATGGTTCAATGGCTGTCAATAAGGAACCTGTCAAAGATGAATGGAAGGGCGACTTAAATGCCGACTATGCTGATAGATATGGCTATTACTTCCCAGGCGAAAGAGAAGCTAAGGGACTGCCTGAGGAAGAAACATCTTCCGGATGGGGCAAATAGGAGGTAAATTATGAGTGTAAAAAGAGTTGATGTCAATAAATGTATTGGCTGTGGCAACTGTTTCAAAGTCTGCCCAATGGACGTTTTCCGTATCAATACTGAAAAAAGAAAATCAGTAATTGCCTACCCTGAAAACTGCCAGAGTTGTGGACAGTGCTACATTAACTGCCCTACCGGCTCATTAACCATTGTCAATGATATGTATGGCTATTCATTAACTTCATATCGTGCAGCTACAACTGTAGCCTTAAATAACACGGATGCCACCAAGGTCGAAAAACCTGCAGCATCTGAATAAAACCCCGGGGTACACTTCGTGTGTACCTTTCTTATTGCCATATAATACAATACTGATATGAACAAAAGACCTGAGTTAAACAGAAACCTTGATTCTCAAACATTCAGAAACTTCTATTGCCTTAAAGAAGAACTGATGACATTCTGCAAAGAAAACGCAATACCCTCATCAGGAAACAAAAAAAGAAATCACTGAAAAAATAAGCCCATTATCTGGATACTGGTGAAATAACAAAATCAGAAACAATAAAGAAGAAAAAATATTTAAGGATATTACATTAGATACCATAATTGAAGAAAACATTGTCTGTGATGAAAAACACCACTCATTCTTTAAGAGTATTATCGGTCCATCATTTACTTTCAATGTAAAATTCCAGAAATGGCTTTAAACAATCCCAATAAAACTTATAAAGAAGCTGTTGATGAATACTATCGAATCAAGAAAGACAAAAATAAGACCACAATCGATTCCCAGTTTGAATACAACACCTATATCCGTGATTTCTTTAATGATAATCATGATAAGTCACTTAATGATGCCATAAAATGCTGGAAATATAAGAAAAGCCTGCCTGGTCACAATAGATATGAACAGGCAGATCTTATAATATTAAATTCTATTCTTCCCTGAAAACCTTCTGGAAACATACCGGGCACTGCTCAGGCGGATTGTCACCCTCATGAACATAGCCGCAGATTTCACAGACCCACTTCTTAGGCTTAGACTCGTTGCATTCAATCATACCTAACAGTTTTTTAGCTGCATCGGCAGTTGATGGATTCTTGCTTAAGTCTTTAAGCAGATCATGGGTATTCTTTGACTGTGGAAGCATGTAGCCGGCCTCACGCATAATGTCTTCGGCTACCAGGCGCTGAGACTTAGATACAGCCTTCATTAAACGATAGAGCACATCGCTGTCCGTATTTTCGGCAACTGTTTCCGCCATTTTCTCTTCATCAGCCTTGTTCTGAGCCATCTTATTTAAAGCGGCCTTTACCTTGTCAGTCTTTGGCTGCTGAGGTGGATATTCCTTAGGTACCAGTGATATTGCGCCACTTGGGCAGGCATCAGCACACAGGCCACAGCCTGTACACTTATTGACATCAATAATACTGTTCTCTGTATCAGTTGCGCCTGTTGGACAGACATAAAGACAAAGACAGTCCTTGGTACAGAGTCTGATATTTCTAACCGCAACCTTTTCCATTATCTTCCCTCCACTTTATCAAACTTCCAGGCCGGAACCTTGCATACCGGGCAAAGCTCAGGAGCCTTATCGCCAATATAGACAAAACCACAGACTGAACATACCCAGATTGAGGTACCCTCAGCCATCTTATCGCCTTCTTTCAGATAACGGCTTACCAGCGACTCCAACATTCTTGTCACCTTCTCGCCCCAGACACAGACTCTGGCAGCTCCTCTGTCTTTGTCGGCATCGGCAGTTGCCCTTAAGGCAGGATAAAGTTCAAGATCTGACTGTAAAGCCTTAGCCAGTTCTTTTACAGTGGCATCTTCCAGAGGTCTTACAATCTTTGTAAAGTAGGCAGCCAGTTCATCAAACTGCTTAGCCTCTTCTTCCTTATACTGCTTACGGCAGCCTCTGGCCAGGTTGGAACAAAGCGCAGCCAGCTGGCCAAAACTTAATTCCGTAACATCCTCATCCATTACTTCCACCGGTTTAACTTCAGGCTTTGCTTCATTTTCCTCTTTGTTGAAAAGAGCCTTTGGTGCACCACATAATGGACAGGTCCAATCATCAGGCAAAGCTTCAAACTTCACCTTCTGCGCATCGTCATCATAGACGTATCCGCATACTGAACACACAAATTTCATTTTCTTCTTCCCTTCTTTAATCAACTATGATGATTAATATATGAATTTGGCTGATTTAATTGTAACATTTTTAGAATAATTATAATTACTATTATTAAAGAATAACCAAAAGAAAAGCCAGGAACTAGGGGATATCCTGACTTTTCTCAAAAGGGTTTCTTTTTATTATTTTATAAGGGGATAAAGTTTTATCAGTGTTCTTTATTATTTGGGGAATACACACTGGCAGGATTTCCTCCTGCATAAATATAATACTAAAACATCTATCACAAAAATATCGTTTGATTATGTTAAATTATGTTAATTCAAAATTAAGACATTAACCTCCTCAATCAAATCTATTACAGCACTTCTTGAAACATAGCCCATAGTCTTATTATCCACAACTGCCAGACAGTTTGAAGAATCAACTCGATATATTTTTACAGTTACCGTATCATAATTATCATCATTCAGATAGAAAGTAAAACCAATCTCCAGTTTTCCATTAATCTGTTCATTATTGAAACTGTCGATTTCCAGATCTTCCAGTCTATCTTTCAGATTGTCAGTGTCAACTTCCTCATCATTAAGTTTCCATTTCTTATCATCATAGATAAATGAATAATATTCACCTTCAAGCTCAATATCCAGCTGATAGATATCATCCAGATCACATCTTACTACATCCTTAGATCTCAAAGAATCGTAATCAATTTCCTGAAGACGGCCTGCTGTACCACTTGGCAGTTTATAAATAATTTCCGAGTTATCAATTCTCAGATATGAAGAATAAGTATAATCCTCATCTTCCTTTAGCTTCTGTTCATCCTCTTCAGTTCTGCCAAGATAGAAATTAATCGTGCTTTCCTTATCATCCTCATCTATATAGCTGATAGATACTGTATTATATGGATTATCCAGTCCATATTGACTTAAATCATCACTGGAGGCAGTATAGGAAACATATTCATCAAGATTGAGGTATGTTACATTATTCTTCAGATACTTCTCTACATTGGTGGTATCTAAAGGATAATAATTAGATTTATCCTTCAGATAATAGACATCATCCTTGTTATAGGAATAACCATCATCCTCAATATAGACTATTTCATGACTATTATCTTTAATATTTGTTGCCTTCTTAATTGATGGAATCTCATCATAAAGGAAAAGATCCTCTTCATTTATATTAAAATCATCACTCAGATCATTACTTACCAGATAGACACTTCCATCACCTATATCCACATAGCGCTTCTCATCCATCTTTGAATAATCACCAAACTTAATCTGGTAAGTCCTGTCAGCTGAGGTAATATTGATAGTAAGCACTGGATCATCCAGCCCATACTGACTGTAATCCTCAACATCGACAATCACAAAGGAAGAACCAAAATCATTAAAATTGTTTAGAAGTTTTTCTACCTTCTCACTATCAATCGGAAAATCCTCATCATCACTCCAGACCCATCTATCCTCTTTTTTCTGCAGTTTCAAAGTCTTGTCACCAACCCAGGAAACAGTCTGTATATCTTCATTTTCAATTGAAATAATTGTTTCCTCTTTATTCTTGATATCCTCTTTTTTCTGTTCATATAAAGAAATACCCAAAGTCACCAGACACAAAGCTATAAACAGAATAAACAGAGACTTCAGACGCTTTGTTTTAGCCATTATATTTCCTCCTTCTTTTAATTACTGTATAAATACCCGTCACAATAAACGCAAACGGAATAATACCTATCATCAGTATCTTAATCTTTGAAGCGTCAGAGTCCGAAATAGTCAGATAAGAATTATTCAGTGACTTGCTGCGGATGGCGATTGATTCCCTTTCACCCACCAGTGAAGAAATAGAATTAATGGCCAGATCCACATTGGCTCCTGAAGAATAAGAATTATAAAGATCCTCCAGCATATCTGAACTTGTATACCAGATAAGTTTGCCACCACTATCATTTTCAATCATCACGCCAAGCGTAAATGGACCATCTATGTCTGAATCCTCCTTCTCATAGGTAGTAAGAGAATAGCCATCAGCTTTCGAAAAAGAAGTATTAGAGGTCTTAAGCAGCTCAGTTACCTCATATGAAGAACTTCTGATCTTTAAACCGGAGGCAACAGGCACAATACAGTAATAATTTTCCTCAATCAGAGGATCGGTAACCTCGCTTGATTCAATATCACTAAGCAGAATATATGGCATGCCAAAGGCATAATGACCCCTGTCTGTTTCTACCACAATGCCTTCTTCACGCTCTACACCATAATGGCTGAGTACGCCATAAAGATTATCCAGATTATCAGCCTCAAGCGGACCGGCATAAACCAGAAGTCTGCCTCCCTTACTGATATATTCGATAAGCATGTCTTTTTCCTGTTCAGATATATCGCTGTCTGGGGCATAAACCAGCACAAATGAAGCATCCTCAGGAATCTCATCAGCTGTAAGCAGACTTAATTCCCTGGTCTCAATATTCTCTTTGGTAAGCTGTTTAGAAAAAGAGTTAGATAAATCTCTTTCACCATGGCCCTTAAGCACATACATTATCGGCAGCTGCTCACTTACCACATAATCAATGGCTGAAGTAAGTGCGCCCTCGCCATCAAACGAATATTCCTGATTATACCTGCTGGTGCCCTCAGCTATATAAATATCGTTATAGGAAATATAGCGGTACTTATCATCGCATTCCACAATCAGGGAATTATTAGGAACCGACTCTTTAGTATAATTCTCCGTAAAAGTCGGATAGACATCCGGATTCTTCTTCACAATCTCAATATGTTCAGACAGAGAATCATACTTGCTCAAAAGATTCTCAATAACCCTGTCCTCCTTATCGCTCTGTACAATCCAGTAGATGGTTACATCCTTCTCCAGGGCGTTGACTACTACCTTGGTGTTGGAAGTAATTGAATAAAGACGGCTTGAAGAAATATCAAGCCGGGTAATATTTGCAGGAAGAAGATTAACCGCCACATTGATTACCACCAGTATGAGAAGTACTAATAAACTTAAAGTCAGGGCATAGCCCCCGCCCCTTCTGGCGGAAACATTCACTATCTCTTCTTCACCAGTATAACTTCTTATTTTCTCTAAAAACTTCATCAGTTATACCTCCGCTTAGAAAAAGACTGCACGGTCAAAAACACAAAGAACACCGCTACCGACAGATAAAACACAATTGAAGTCAGATCAAATACGCCATTGACAAAAGTATAGAATCGATTAAAGAGCGATAATGTCTCCATAATCGAAGGCAGAATACCCTCAAAAGCCTCATATTTAAACACAAACAGCAAACATATGCCAATAAATAAACCAAAACCGACAATAATGGAAATATTAAAATCCTTCGTCACATAATGAACCAGAAAACCAATCAGAATAATCATTACCACCATAAAAATCAATGTCATTATGGAAGAAGAAGACACGTACTCTGCCAATGTTACTGAATAATAATTAAACAGCAGCAAAACAATCGTAATACTCAAGGCAAAGCCCATATTCTCACTCAAAGATGACACAAACATCCCAATCGCAATAAGCGCCATACCCATAATAAAGAAAGCCAGAAGTGATCCATAGGAAGTAAGCAGATAGACATCACCAAAACTCTTAAAGATTAAAGGATAGAAACCAATGATTACACATGGTATTAAAAATATTGTCACCAGTGCCAGATATTTACCCACAATGATCTTGGTATCGGAAAGCGGCAGAGAATAAAGGAGCATATCTGTCTTGAGCTTTTTCTCCTCACTTATAACCTTCATCGTCAGTATAGGAATAAAAACCACCATGCCAATCAATATATAAGCCAGTACATATTCAAAATTGGCTAAAGCGGCATTGATATTGTAGAAAAGCGCACCCATGCCCACAAATAACAATAAAAAGCCAATAAACAGATAGGCTGTAAGACTATTGGTGTAGCTTCTTAAC
>JBJFHC010000318.1:0-6602 GCA_051893275.1 Erysipelotrichaceae bacterium
ACATACGGAAAATACTGTAGCCCATTTCGGCAAAAAGCTTGATATCCTCTTTGTAGTGATGATAGAAATCGATACCATCATGGTTAGGATAGTAACAGTCATCCAGAACGGCATACTTGGCTCCTTCTGGCAGGAAGCCGCCCATTGAAGAATACTTTCCAGGCTTGCCATCCTTGTCGATATAGGTAACATATCTAGGCTCCTTAACTGAGCCGCCGGTAGTCACATCGGTCTTGGCTGGACCTCGACCATCGACATTCCAGGCACCTTCACACTGGTTGGCAGCGGTTGCGCCACCCCATAAAAATCCTTTTGGAAAACTCATCTTTTCTCCTCCTTCTTAAAATAGATTATGAGCTTTTAAAGCTTTATATAGACCATCATCATTGACGCTGGCGGTTATCTCATCCGCCGCGCTCTTGCAGACATTAGAGGCATTGCCCATCGCAATACCTATATCGCAGAATCTGAGCATCTCGACATCATTCTCGGAATCGCCAAGTCCGATGGTTTTGACTTCTTCTTTCAGTTCTTCAAGTATCAGTATGATGGCAGACCCTTTATGGATGTCCTTGAGGGCTATTTCACCATGGGTGAGGTCCATTCCCATCTCCGTCAATGAAGAATCGATTATGTCATACTTCTTGGAAAAACTGTTCTTGATCTCATAGAACTGCTTCTGTAAGCACATGAACGATACCTTGGATACATCATGTATTACGGTATCCTCTTTGATAGGTATAAAAATATTCCTGAAATCATATAACTCCGGATTCTCGAACAGTTCAGAATCCTGAACCGATTCAATCATCGTGTTCATATAGATCTCGGTTACATATAGACCATGGGCACATTCAAAACTGATGGCCAGATTGTTCCTGATCGAATACTCCAGCAGTTCATCAATGTCAGCCTGTTCAAAGACCAGATTTCTCAATACTTTTTCTTTGTAGCTGGCATAGGCACCACCAGAGGCGATGATGCCATCAAAGCCGATGTCCAGTATTGTTTTATTCAGTTCGGCTAGGCTTCTTCCGGTTGACAGAAAAATATAGTGGCCATTCTTCTTTACCTCTTTCAGGGCGTTGAAGGCCGACTGGGGAATCATGCCTTTGGAGTTGATCAAAGTTCCATCCGCATCCACAAATACCGCATACTTATCCATTGATCAGCCCGCACTCCTTTATCGCCTTATACAGGCCATCGCTGTCCACATCATCGGTAATGTAATCGGCTGCCTCTTTTGCTTTGGCTCTACCATTGCCCATTGCGATACCGATATAGCTTTCCTTAATCATTTCAACATCCACGTCTGAATCACCAAAGGCGATGCAGTGATCAAGCTTCATATTGAGGTATTCAAGAAGCTCGTGAATGGCCACCAGTTTATCGATGCCGGGTATACTGAATTCACCACATTCATCTGTCGCAAATACGCCCCAGCTTGAGACCTTGCAGATATTCGAGAATTTTTCTTTTGCCTCATTGAGACTCTCGATATCATCCAGCATGAATGATATTTTATTGATATCTCTGGCCTTTTCACCTATTTTCATATTTGGGAAAAAGGTATCATAGGCCTTTTCATCATGGGCCATGGCATTCATGCGTTCTCTGAAATTCTTACTGCCATAAAGACCGGAATTGCATTCCAGATAGTAGTCAAGGTTCTTTTCATCAAGCCAGCAAAGCAGTGTATCCTGTACTTCATCAGGCAATACGACATGCTTGATCATCTTGTCACCCGAGAGGATATAGGAACCATTGCCCCCGATGATGCCATCATAGCCCATCTGTTTGATATCATCATAGATCTCCGCCAGAGCTCGACCGGTCACTAGATAGACCAGATGTCCTTTATTTCTAACTTCCTGAATGGCTTTGGCTGCACTTTCAGGTACCTTGTTCTCTCTGCCGCAGAGTGTGCCATCTACATCTACCAGCAGCAGATATTTTTCATTATCAATCGGTTTAATCAAATCTAGTCCTCCATCAGTTCAATTATTTCTTCCATCAGCTTTTTACCATCAAGCATGCCATAAGTTTTAGTGTCAATCACCATGACCGGTTTATCCTTAATCTGTTCTCTTACCTGATTCAGTTTGTAGCGAATCTGAGGCCCTAGAAGGATAATATCGGCATCTTTGGCATAATATTCAACCGATCCAACACCATGAGCACTTACTGTATGGTTTAAATTATGTTCATGGATGTATTTCTCCATATTCTTAACTAACAGCCCGGTTGACATGCCGCCAGCGCAAAATAAACAGATATTCATATTAATCCATCCTTTATATTCCTTAATTAAATTTTAATATAAGAAAACCCTTACATCTGTTCAGATTCTGAACAGTTTAGATGGTAGCTTTTTAAAATTTTGTCAAATATTCGGGATATAAAATACTTGCGGATATTTTCATTATCTTTAGTATCGATTGCCAGAGTCTGATCAAAATAAATACGATTGTTGGTTCTTTTGGTTATTAACACTTTACGGCAGCTCAGTTTCTTAAGCATTTTTTCATTCATAGAAAGATAATTTCCACCTATTGAGGTAACTATAACCATGTCTTCATCTGTGATATGAAGTTTAGTATTTTCGGGAAACTGGGATACAATTTCAATCAGCTTGCCATAATTTAACATAACAGCCTGAAAATAAGAAGCCTGAAACTGAAAATCTCCAAAGCCCAGAACGTAGATTCTTTTTGCCTGTTTAATCATGCGGGCTACTTTATCAAAATATTTGGGATCAATATTATCAATGGCTTTAAGTTCAGCTATAAAGCTGTTCAGATCACAGTCAAAAGTGTTTTCGGTTATCTTGTTTGTTTTGATATTAATGAATTCTCTAAAGGTCGAAAAATTATAGAAATTAAGTTTCTTAAAAAAGCGGTTTAAAGTTGAGACAGACACATTGCATAACGATGCACACTGTTCAAGTGACATATCATGAATTTCCTTTATATTTAAAAGAAGACATCTGGCAATGTCATAGTCCGTATCATGTTTAATTGAAAAGTTAATGTAGTTAAGTAAAGAATAAATAACCAGTTCCATAATCTAATTTTACAAAAAGAGAGTATCACAAAGATACCCTCTTTAATAAGTTAATCTAAATCATCACCCTGTGATGCGATACATTTCTTATACCAGTAGAAGGAATCTTTTCGTGATCTTTGAAGAGTTCCCTTACCTTCATCATCTCTGTCGACATAGACAAAGCCATAGCGTTTGCGCATTTCACCAGTTCCGGCAGATACCAGATCAATACAGCCCCACATAGTATAGCCCATTAAAGGAATACCATCTTCATTGATGGCATCAGCCATTGACTTAATGTTGGCTCTTAAGTAATCGATACGGTAAGTATCATGTACTGAACCATCTTCTTCCTTAACATCATTCCAGCCAATACCGTTTTCTACAATCCATAAAGGCTTTCTGTAGCGGTCATAAAGCTGATTAAGGGCAATTCTTAAACAATTAGGGTCAGTTGCCCAGCCCCAGGCGTTTGTCTTTAGATATGGGTTTTTAACACCCATTACCAGGTTGCCTGAACCGCCGGCTATATCTTCATGAGTAGTAGTGGTACTTGAACCATAACAAGAGAATGAAAGGAAATCAGCGCTGTAGTTTTTAATTAATTCATAATCCTCAGGTCTGTCATTTAGCTTAATACCCATCTTCTCATAATACTTAAGACGATAGTCAGGATAATAGCCGCCAGTCTGGACATCTGAGTAGAATAATGAGGCATGGCTTCTTAATAAGGCATCAAGCTGATCATTAGGGTCGCAGCTATAGCCATAGGTAGGCTGATAGGCCAGCATCTGACCAACCTTGATTTCGCCATTAAACTCCTCATGTGCCATCTTTACAGCCAGAGCGGAAGCAACAAACTGATTATGGGCTCCCTGGGCTTTATTCTGAGGTGTATCAATGGTTAATCCGCCAGCCATATATGGACCAAATTCCATCATATTGATCTCATTGAAAGTCAGATAGTATTTTACCTTGCCATAATATCTTTTAAATACTGTACGGCAGTATTTTTCAAAGAAAGCTATTAAGTCTCTGTTAACCCAGCCGCCATACTTGTTGACAAGATTTAAAGGTGTTTCATAATGCGATAAAGTAACCAGTGGTTCAATGCCATATTTCTTGCATTCATCGAATACTTCATCATAGAACTTTAAACCTTCTTCATTAGGTACTTCATCATCGCCATTTGGAAATATTCTAGCCCAGTTCATAGACAGTCTGAATGTTTTAAAGCCCATTTCTCCCATCAGGGCAATATCTTCTTTGAAATGATGATAGAAATCAGTAGCTGTATGAGATGGATAATAATAGCCATCCAGAATGCATACCTCAGCACCTTCAGGGAAGGTCATTGGTTTGCCAAAGTTTTGTTCAATATAACCAGTTTCACCTGTTGCGGGGATACGGTAAGTTACTCTTCTTGGAACAGTATGAGCTCCATTGGTCATGGCATCAGAGGTATTTGGACCCTTGCCACCCTGGTTCCAGCCACCCTCATACTGATTGGCAGCGGTTGCGCCACCCCATAAAAAATCTTTTGGAAATCTTGACATATATTCTCCTTTTTTAAAGAAGGCAAGGCATAAGTGCCCTGCCTAAATAGATAATCTAAGTATTTAATTATTTGTTTTTTATTCAGCAGCAGCTGCAGCAGCTTCCTGTGCAACCAGCTGTTTCTCGTATGCCTTGTAGAATGGATACCAAACTAATCCGGCAGGAATTAACATTAAGTAATCCCAGATTGCATTCTGCCATCTGAAAGTACCTAAGAAGTTTGCAAAACCCATTGGCATCAGAACCATTACCATAACATGTGCAGGCTGTAAGAAACCGAATCTGTAACCCAGGTAAGTACATAACATAACTAACTGAACGTTAAGAATGTATGGGATACAAAGAATTGGATTATACATGATTGGCATACCAAATGTTACAGGTTCATTGATACCAAACCAGCCAGGAACAAGACCCACCTTGGCGATAGCCTTAATCTGTTCTGACTTAGATCTTAAACCAAAGATACATAATGGTAATGTATTACCAGTACCACCACAATAAGCCATTGCGCCAAATAATGCAACTGGATAGAATACCAGGGCATCAGCGCCACCTTCCATCCATGCTGCAGCATTGGCAGCGCCAGCCTGAATCATTGGAGCCATAATAACTGACATTAATAACATAGTACCATGGATACCAAAGCACCACATTAATGTAGCGAATAAACCAAGTACGAACATACCAGGAACTGACAGTAATGTCTGAAGTGGAGCTGACAGTATTGCCATGAAACCAGAACATACTGTAAATGTACCAGCTGTACCAAACCATACAGCACATGATGCAGCCAGCCAGATGCAGGCATTGAAGAATGATGGGATGATTGCCGACATACCATTAACCAGTGATGGAGGACAAACATCTGGCATCTTAATGCGGATATTCTTAACCTGGCATAAATAGTCAACCTTAACTGTTACAAAGGCTACAACGAAGCCTACGAACATTCCGGTAGAACCTAAGTAGCCGACACTTAATGTAGCAAGCGAAGAACCCTGAGCTGGATCGAAGCAGGCAGTTAAAGTAAATACAGCCAGAGCTTCAATGACTGACATGATTGGTGACTTAACACCAACAGCCTTGGCATAGTTAAATGTAAGCATACCAGTAATCCATAATGAGATAAGACCCATTGTGAAGTTATATGGCATATAAAGAATCTGATAGATCATGTCTGATGACTGTACACCAAACATACCCATAATTGCGCAGATGATCTGGAATACTGAACCACACATGATTACCGACATACAGCCCATCATTGCGCCCTGTAAAGAACTGAGGAACTTGTTAGAACCCAGTTTCTGTCCAAATTCATTCAGTTTCTGCATGAATGGACTATTAAATAAACCTTCCATATTTTCTCCCTTTCCCTTATAAAATACTTAGATTATTTCTGTGCCATTAATTTCTTAGCCAGCTTCATAATGTTTGGACAGTTGGCTACGGCATAGTCAAATGAAGGAATAGTATCAGCTGGAAGACCTGTAGTTTCCTTAATTTCTTTTAAACGGTAAGAAACCTGTGGTCCAACCATCACGATGTCATAATCCTTATAAACATCCTGATACTCACTTAAACCTACGGCGTTGATAGTAAGCTCTTCACCCTGCTCAGCCCAATAGGCTTCCATTTTCTTCATTAATAAACCAGTAGACATGCCACCGGCACAAACCAATAGAATTTTCATTACTTTTTTTCTCCTTCTTCTAATTATCTGTTTTTGTAAAGTAAGATGATCTCTTTAATGAGTTCCTGAGCCAGCATGCTGGTCATTAAATGATCCTGTGAGTGTACCAGCAGTACGTTGACTTCATTCTTTTCCCCATTTGCCTCTTTAAAGAGCAGTTCTGTCTGCGCCTTATGAGCGATAGTGGCTGATTCCTGTGACTTTTTCATCAGTTCCTCAGCTTCCTCAAAGTTGCCGGCTTTGGCAGCTTCAAGTGCTCCAAACGCAAAACTTCTTGCATCCCCAGAGTTGGCTATAATGTTGA
>JBJFHC010000319.1:0-1304 GCA_051893275.1 Erysipelotrichaceae bacterium
AAAGATGCGTACTGTTTCTCTTTATGCTCCAAGCAAAACATTTAATCTGGCAGGATTAATCGGTTCTTACCATATTGTGTTTAATGAAGAAATAAGGGAGAAGATGGATAAGGTTTCAAAGTCTACACACTACAATAACTGTAATGTTTTATCGATGCATGCCCTGACGGGAGCATTTTCTGTTGAAGGCAAGGAATGGCTTGATGAATTAAAAGAGGTTCTATATAAAAATATTGACTACAGCTATAACTTTATAACAAATAATTTTGAAGGCGTTAAACTGGCCAGACCAGATGGTACCTATATGCTGTATCTGGATGTAAAGGATTACTGTTTAAAACATAATATAAGTCTGATAGAGCTGCTTAAAAAAGGTCTTGAAGTGGGTGTTATCTGGCAGAATGGTGAGCCATTTATGATGGACTATACTATACGTATGAATCTGGCATTACCATATTCAAGAGTGGTTGAGGCTTTCGACAGACTTAAGAACTATGTTTTCTTATAATGTAGCTTAAAGGCTCATTTGCGTGTTTATATTCACGGTATTTTTCCTGGATGAAGATACCGTGTTTTTTAATATAATCATCGATTATGTTAAATTCAGCATTTCCGCCTTTATGTCCCCGATAGAAAGTTATGGCTATGTAGCCATCTTTTAGATATTCATAGACTTTGATAAAGGTTTTAAGTGTATTGCCCGATTCTGTGATAATTTCATTATCAGAACCAGGCAGATAGCCCAGATTAAAGACAAACAGTTTAATATCTTCTTTGATATATCTGTCAAAGTTCAGATGATTATCTTTAATGTAGATAATATTATTTAAATCCCTGCATCTTTCTTTGGTACTGATTAATGCTTCTTCCTGGATGTCAAAGGCATATACTTTCTTTGACAGTTTTGACAGATAAAAGCTATCATTGCCATTTCCCATGGTCATATCGACTGTTATGTCGTCTGAATTTATCAGTGATTTAAAATATTTATGGATAAAGGTAGAGTTATTCATACTCATCTCCCTGGCAGATATTGTATTTTGCCATTTTTTTGTCTATTTCATTTAAGATAACTGTTTTATTCAGTATCCACTCTGGTTCAATCATATCTTCTTTAACTGGATCACCTGTAAGTCTTTCGATAATGATTTCAGGTTTTAATAATCTGAGCTGTTCAATTACTGTATCGATATATTCATCTCTTGTGAGTACTTTAAATGGTTTTTCCTGATATATTTGCGCCAGCTTTGTGTTCTTGATGATATGGAGCATATGTATTTTGATGGCATCAAAAGGGAGATGAT
>JBJFHC010000319.1:1404-6571 GCA_051893275.1 Erysipelotrichaceae bacterium
ATATCATCACATCTGGATAAATTGGAGTCACCCGAACCTGTCGAGCTGCAGAAGATGCAACCTCCTGTTCCTTTAGTTCCGTCGCGGTTGGGACAGCTGAAATGGCCGTCAATTATTACTTTTGATACTTTGCAGCTATAGGTGGTTTTGAGGTAGTAATTAAAGGTATGATATCTTTTGTTGTCGAGGGTGTATTTGAAGTTATTCATCAGTTAATTATAAATCATATTTATTGTAAAAATTCTTTAATCAGTTTATATTAAAGGTGGAGGAAGAAAAAAGATGAAAGTATTAAATTCAAATGAATTCAATGATGCAATAAAAAACGGTACAGTAGTAGTAGACTTCTATGCTGACTGGTGCGGTCCATGCAAGATGCTGGGACCAGTTATGGAAAGTGTTTCCGAAAAAATCAGCGATGTTAAGTTTTATAAAGTGAATGTTGATGAAAGTGAAGATGTAGCTGCCAGATATGGCATTATGTCTATTCCATCAGTATTTATGTTTAAGGATGGAACTTTAAAGGCCAAGAGCGTTGGCTTTATGCCTGAAGAGGAAGTATTGGCCTGGGTTAACAGTAACAAGTAAGGCGTTTTATACGCCTTTTTAAAAGGAGTTTTATGCCGTTTATTGAGATAAAGACAAATATTGATGTATCAGATAAATCAGTTTCTTTAATTGAAAAGGTATTGGGAAAAGATATTGAAATTCTGCCAGGCAAAAGTGAGAAGTGGCTGATGATTAATATTATAGATAATCAGAAGATGTGCTTTGGCGGAAGTAATGAGCCATGTGTAATCGCCCTTGTAGACTTGTATGGAAAATGTGACGATAAGTTTTTGAACAGTTTTACTTTAAAGCTTACTGATTTATTAAGCAGCGAACTGAATGTTTTAAAGGAACGTATATATGTGCGTTATCAGTTTACTGATTACTGGGGCTATGCTGGTGATAATTTTTAATTGCTGATAATTTTAGTGATTATTCTATTAATTATATGAGAAATATGCTGGAATTTATCCAGTAATTTTTCAAAGTTTTCATCTTTGACTTTTATAATGCTATAATATAAAAGCGAAAAAATGTAGGTACGATTATGGCAAGATTAACAAGAACACAGAAATATGCAGAATTAAGAGGAAAAATAAATCAGGACAGGGAAGCTTCAGTAGCTACTGATGAGCTTTCAAAATATGCTGAGAGGCTTAAAACTATTGAGAATAATGTTTTACATACAGCTGAAGAAGAAGTAAAAGAAGTTAAGACTGAACCAGTTAAAGAGGAAATAAAGGACATTGATATTTCAATGCCTTCTTTAGAAGCTTTAAATATTGAGGAACCGGTTAAGGAAGAGGTAATCAGCGAGGAAGAAAAAATCAGAAGCGTTGAAGAGATGATTGAGGAAATGGTTTCTGGTGTAGAAAAGTCTATTAGAGATATTAAGCCTGCTGAAGAGAAGATCGAGGAAAAGCTGGAAGAAATAGTCAAAGATGAAGATATTTTTGCCTCAACCATTAAGGAAGAAGTAAAAGAAGAGGAAAGTAACCTCGATGTGTTTTTAAATACAATCAGCCTGGATCTTGTGAAGGATGACGTGGAAACACAAGAGGAGCATACTGCTGATCTTGATGACATTTTTGCGATTTTTAATAAAGTTGAAGAAGAAAAGAAAGAAGAGCCACAGGAAGATATTTTTGCCTCTATAGAGCCAGTTAAGACTGAAGAGGAAGAAATAGAATATGAAGTAGCTAATGAACCTGTTAAGGAAGAGGAAAATGAAATAGAATTCGAATCTCATGTGGAAGAAGAGACAGAATCTGAAAATGTAGAAACTGCAGAAGTAATTGAAGAAACTCATGAAGAAGAAACTGTAGCTGAACCAGTTATAGAAGAAACTGCTGAAGAAGCTGTTACAGAGGAAGAAACTGTAGAACCAGTCCAGGAGACAGATACAGTTGAGCCTGTAACTGAGGAAGAAGTGTCTGAACCTGCAGTTGAAGAAACACTTCCAGCTGAAAGCGTTGAAGAAGAGGTTCAGGAAAAAGAAGCTGAAGATGAAACAGAAACAGCAGTCGCTGAAGAAGTTGTAGAACAGGATGAAGAGCCTGCAGCGCAGGAAGCTGAGGAAACTGTAAGCGAAGAAGAAGCTGAGTTTACTGAAGAGTCTGAGAATAAGGATATCTACAATGAGGAAATAGATATTAAGCTTGATGATATTATTTCTTCTATTAAGAATAATCTGCATGAAGAGGAAGCTGAAAAGGAAGAAGTTCTTGAAGCTACTCAGGAGAATATGATTAATGATATTCTTAAGGAAGTTAATGAATATAATCAGCAGAAGGACAGAACTGATATCGAGGATCTGACTTCTTCAATCATCGAGGAAGTAAGGCATCCTGAAGCTGCACCAGAAGTTGAAAAGGAAGATGAAGACAAGGACTTTACAGATACAGTAACTCTGGAAATCGATAAGGTTCTTAAGGAAATTTCTTCAATGAAGGATACAGCGGAGAATAAGCTTGATGATATCGTGATTGAGGAAGTTGGTTCTTTAGATACTACATCAATTGAAGAGAAGCTTGTAAGACAGGCTGAATATGAAGCAGAGAATAAGGATGTTAATAAGGGTGAACCGGTAATTATCAAGAATATTTCGGAGACGCTGCAGATGGAACCATCTGTTGATTCTAATGTACTTCAGGATACCAAGGCTTTTGATATCAGTGCAACCAATGAAATCGAAGAAGAGGATGATGAAGAGGAAGAAAGCGATGGAGCTGGCAAGGTTCTGAACATTATTCTTGGAATTCTGATTGTTGTGCTGATTGCGGTTCTGGCTGTTATTGTCTACTACATTCTGGTAGCCAGAGGTATTATCGGATGAGTAAGATAAATATTGCGATTGATGGACCAAGTGGTGCTGGTAAAAGCACCATTTCTGATTTATTGGCTAAGAGGCTGGGCTATATTCATCTGGATACGGGTGCAATGTATAGGACAGTAGCTCTGATGGCAATCAGAAATAATATTGGTTTAGATAATGAAGATGAACTGGTTAAGATGATAAGGGGTCTTAAGTTTGAACAGAAGCTTGATGGAACTATCTGGTGTAATGGTGAAGATATTTCCCTGGATATCAGGCAGAATGAGATTTCTATGGCTGCCTCTAAGGTTTCAGCCTTAAATGGTGTAAGGAAACAGCTTGTAGCTCTGCAGCAGGATATTTCAAAGGATGGCGGCTATATTGTGGATGGAAGAGATATTTGCGAGGTAGTATTGCCTAATGCTGAAGTAAAGGTATATCTGACGGCAACAAGTGACTGTCGTACCAGAAGAAGAATAGCTCAGAATGCTGAAAAGGGCATTGATTCTGACTATGAAAGTATCAAGAAGACAATTGAGGACAGGGATTATCAGGATATGCATCGTGAGCATTCTCCTCTTGTTCAGGCAAAGGATGCGACTTTGATTGATTCTTCTGATATGAGTATTAATGAAGTTGTTGATTGTTTATATAAAATGGCAAAAGAAAAACTGTAGGAGGTAATTAGATGATTGATGGAACTATTGCGATTGTAGGAAGACCGAATGTTGGTAAGTCAACGGTTTTTAATCGTATGCTGGAACAGCGTCTGTCAATTGTTGAAGATACTCCTGGTGTTACAAGAGACAGAATATATGGTGACTGCAGCTGGCTTAACAAGACTTTCAGGCTGATTGATACCGGTGGTATTCAGATTGCTGATCAGCCTTTTGCCAAGGAAATCAATATGCAGGTGGAAATTGCGATTGAGGAAGCTGATGTTATTATTTTTCTAACTAGCGGCAAAGAAGGTTTAACCAATGATGACCAGTATATTGCCAGGCTCTTAAGGAAATCAAATAAGCCGGTTATTCTTGGCGTTAATAAAATAGATGGTCAGGAGAAGATAGACAATATCTATGAGTTTTATTCTCTGGGGCTTGGTGATCCTATTCCGGTATCTGGAAGCCATGGTATAGGCATAGGCGATCTGCTGGATGAATGTACTAAAAAGATGCCTGATAAGCAGAAGGATTCTTATGAAGGCATGATTAAGTTTGCGATTATTGGCCGTCCTAATGTTGGCAAGTCATCCCTGACCAATGCCTTTTTGAAGCAGGATAGAGTAATTGTATCTAATATCGAGGGTACTACCCGTGATGCGATTGATACAGTATTTGTGGCTAATGATAAAACATATGTCGTAATAGATACAGCCGGTATCCGTAAAAGAGGCAAGGTCTATGAGAATATTGAGAAATATTCGGTCTTAAGAGCTAAAGGAGCCATTGAAAGAGCGGACGTTGTGCTTATTGTGATTGATGGCGAGAAAGGTATCATCGAGCAGGATAAACATGTAGCCGGTTTGGCTCATGAGGCCAAGAAGGGCGTTATCATCGTCTATAACAAGTGGGATCTGGTTGATAAAGATGATAAGACCATGGATAAGATAACCAAGGAAATAAGAAGCCAGTTTGCCTATCTTGACTATGCACCGATTGCCTTTACAAGTGCAAAAGACGGCAAGAGAGTTAATACCTTATTGCCTTTAATTGATGAGGTTTATAAGAATGTAAATCTTAGAATCAAGACCAATGTCTTGAATGAAGTTATTATGGATGCTCAGCTGGCAAATCCAGCCAAAACCCATAATGGCAAACGTTTAAAGATTTATTATGCTTCACAGGTAGAAACAGCACCTTGTGTCATTGCCTTATTTGTCAATGATCCAGATTTGATGCATTTCTCATATCAACGCTATATCGAGAATAAAGTAAGAGAAGCCTTTGGCTTTGAAGGTGTACCTATCACCATAGTAGCCAGAAAGAAGGAATCATAATCTGAGGGATTAATCCCTCTTTTTAATACCCATATTTATTTATACTTTTTTTCTAATTAATATCAGTCCTTTCAATTGACAACATGATACGGGGGGGGGGGTATTATTTAGAGGTAACAAAGAAAGGAAATATGGCTTTGTTGCAGACACTGATACAACAGTAACAAAAGTTACAGAGAATGCAGATGCAAATGTATTTACTGTTCTGTATAAGAAACTTTATGCCTATGAAATTCATTATGTCGATGATGATAACAATGTTCTTGAATCTGTAATCAATCAGACTACATTAAACCAGGTAGAAG
>JBJFHC010000320.1:0-6548 GCA_051893275.1 Erysipelotrichaceae bacterium
AGAATATCCTGCCATCTATAAGTTTTATCAATACATTGCCTTCTTCATCGCTTGTAATATCGGCAATAGCTCCAGCTACATCCATAGGAGTATATTCTGTTTCTTCTTCTTTTTTTGAACATCCGCTTAATAATAAAAGTATAATCAATAATATGTAAATAAGTTTCTTTGTCATAGTCATTCCTTTTTGACTATTATACAATTTAGTTTGTGATATTTTACATTGCCTTTTAAAATTTAGTTTGGTATAATTTTATAGCGTTAGAGAAATAAGGAGGGAACATGGCAAATATTAAGTCTCAAAAGAAGAGAGCTTTAACAAATGCTAAGAAGAATCTGCAGAATACTTCAGAGCGTTCTAGATTAAAGACTTCTATTAAGAAAGTATTAAAGGCAGTAGAAGCAAATGACAAAGAAACAGCTGTAAAGTGCTTAAATGAATGCAATTCTTTATTAGATAAAGCTGTATCTAGCCATATCAAACATAAAAACTACGCTTCAAGACAGAAATCAAGACTTGCAAGTGCTGTAGCTAAGTTAGGTTAATTAAAGATCACAATGTGATCTTTTTTTATTCCCTGCTGATATATAATTAAGCTATACTTACAGTGAGGAAACAGAATCATGAATGAAGAAATAAAAGTAAATAATGACAAAAAAGTATTAGAAGATACTGACCTGGAAAATGCAGACGGCGGCAAAACTGTCGTCAAGGCAGCCTGGCAGGGATTCAAAGATCCCTCTGATTATGAAAGATATTATGAATGGCTAAAAGCCACCGGCAAAAAAGAAGACTAAAACTGATGTCAGTATATTTCGACACAGCCTATAATTACTAATAAACCCAAGAAAAAAGACAGTTACATTTTAGATGCAGCTGTCTTTTTGATTCTTACTTATTTAAGCTTGTCAAGCTTCCAGATGTCATTAACGTAATCGTTAATTGTACGGTCTGAAGAGAAGAATGCAGACTTGGCAACATTCATCAGACAGATATGTGCCCATCTGTTCTTATCCATATAGAGCTCATTTACATGCTTATGAGCATTCTTATATGAATGATAGTCAGCCAGAATCAGGTATTCATCATTTCTTAATAAGAACTCATTAGCCAGATCAATGAAGCAGTTCTTGTCAGAAGTCCAGGTTCCATCAGTAAATGAATTAATGATTTCTCTAAGCTCTGGATCTCTCTGGTAGTATTCAAATGGACGGTAGTTAGGCTTTAAGGCCATAACTTCATATTCCTTAAGACCAAAGATTTCGATGTTATCTGAACCAACCAGATCGTTGATTTCAACATTGGCACCATCAAGTGTACCTAGAGTAATGGCACCGTTCATCATAAACTTCATGTTGCCGGTACCTGAAGCTTCCTTGCCGGCAGTTGAAATCTGTTCAGATACATCAGCAGCAGGCATCAGCTTTTCAGCGATACTTACACAGTAGTTAGGGATGAAGACTACCTTAATGAACTTAGATACCTGAGGATCATTATCGATTACCTTGCCTACTTTATTGATAAGTTCAATAACCTTCTTGGCAAAGTAGTAGGTTCCAGCGGCCTTGGCACCAAAGATATAAGTAGTCTTAGGCATCCAGAAATTAGGATTACGCTTGATTTCCTTATATAAGCCAATAACATGCATAATGTTAAGCAGCTGTCTCTTATAGGCGTGTAAACGCTTGGCCTGTACATCATAGATTGAATCTGGATCAATATCAATATTGAACTTATGCTTACAGTAATTGGCAAATTCAACCTTCTTCTGGTGCTTAACAGCCAGGAATTCTTCCTGAACCTTAGGATCATCTACATATTTAGAAAGTTCATCAATCTGGGTGAAATCCTTCTTGATATCCTTGCCAGTAGTCTTGGTTACAAGCTCAGCCAGTTCTGGGTTAGAGTAGAAGAACCATCTTCTCTGAGTTACACCGTTAGTCTTATTGTTAAACTTGGCTGGGTTAATTTCATAGAAATTCTTGAATGTATCAGCCTTTAAAATCTGAGTGTGCAGTTTGGCAACACCATTCACTGAATAAGAACCAACAATTGAAAGGAAAGCCATCTTGACATTGCCTTCAGAAATAATACGCATTGAGTTGATCATTTCCTCAGACTTGCCCATCTGTCTTAACTGATTGGTCCACTGGTTATCAATTTCCTCAATAATCAGATAAATTCTTGGCAGCAGCTTCTGAATATAGGCAACAGGCCACTTCTCTAAAGCTTCCTGCAGTACTGTATGGTTGGTATAGGCAAAAGTCTTGGTTACAATGTTCCAGGCATTATACCAGTTATAGCCATTTTCATCCATCAGAATTCTCATTAACTCTGGAACAGCCAGTGCCGGATGGGTATCATTGAGCTGAATAGTAACCTTGTCAGCCAGATTATCTAAAGTACCATAAGTATTCAGATGGTCTCTGATAATAGTATGCAGACCGGCGCAGACAAAGAAATATTCCTGCTTAATACGTGTCAGCTTGCCTTCTTCTGAATAGTCTTCAGGATACAGGTTCAGACATAATTTTTCTACATCATTCAGGTAGTCAACATATTCCATATTTGATGGAAGCTTATCAGAAGCCTCAGCTGACCATAATCTTAAAGTATTGGTTGTAGTAGTATCGGAACCGATTACTGGTACATCATATGGCACAGCCAGAATGTTTTCGGCATCTACATGTCTAAACTGCAGATCGCCCTTCTCATCACGATAGATTTCAATACGGCCATAGAAGCGAACATTTACAGCCTTGTCTGGCTTTCTAACTTCCCATGGATAGCCAAGTCTCAGCCACTGATCTGGGGCTTCAACCTGCTGATCATTGATGATAAGCTGCTTAAACAGACCGTTCTTGTAACGGATACAGTTACCATTGCCGGCATAGTCTAAAGTTGCCAGTGAATCTAAGAAACAGGCAGCCAGTCTTCCCAGACCCCCATTACCCAGACCTGCATCAGACTCCAGCTCTTCCAGCTCATCAAGGTTAATATTCAGTTCCTTTAAGCCGTCCTTTACAACATTATGAATGCCTAAGGCATACATATTGTTAGAAAGAAGTCTTCCCATTAAGAACTCCAGTGAGAAATAATAGAGAGTCTTTTTTCCTTCTTTGTGTACTGTTTCACGGGTAGTTTTCCAGTTACCCATTGAATAGATTAAAACCATTTTAGCCAGAACAGTATACTTTTCAATAGAACTTGATTCAGCTACTCTTTTGGCATAGGTAGTGTTCATATAGAATTCAAAGTTCTTTTCAAACTCTTTTGTATTCTTGAACATATCCCTTAAACGTGGTTCTACGTTACTCATTTAATTACCTCCAAAAATCTTTCCTATTATACCACTTATCTCTTCAATCTTTTCTTTAGACGCTAATGTATGCGTTTTCTCATAGATATTCTGGTACTTTTTTTCACGATATTCCAGATATTTTTTGAATGTTTCAGCTTTTTTATTCAATAAATAAGGTCCATATTCTATTTCCAGCTCATCTAAAGCTCTGGTTCTTTTAGAATTAAAGACTACTATTTCATAGTATTTACCCTCTTCCAGAACTATTGATTCATCAATAATGGTATACATTGAATCACTTATCCACTTCCTTAATAATTCGGTATGTTTATTAATCTGAATGATTATTTTGTCGTATCTGGATAAATCTTTATCTCTTAAAATAGATTCAACAGTATAAAAGCCCATACCACAGATAGTGATTATATTTACATCATCTTTAATATCTTCTATGCCACTGGATAATATAGGTATAACCTTATCTTCCAGATTAAAACGCCTGATATTTTCTATAGCCTTATTGATTGGACCCTCTTTATTGTCAACGGCATAAGCCCTGGGACTAATGCCTGAGGCAACCAAAAAACAAGGCAGCAGAGCGTGGTCTGAACCTACGTCATATACTACCTTATTGGGGTCGACAAATTTAGCTACTTCACTCAATCTTTTCGACAGCATTATTTTTTATCGTCCAAAAATTCCTTCAGACGTTTACATTTAGTCGGATTCTTCAGCTTTCTTAAAGCCTTGGCTTCAATCTGTCTGATTCTTTCTCTTGTTACATCAAACTGTTTGCCTACTTCTTCAAGTGTTCTGGTCTTGCCATCTTCCAGGCCAAATCTCAGTCTTAAAACTTTTTCTTCTCTTTCGGTTAAAGTATGTAATACAAGATCAATTTCATCCTTAAGCAGTTCGTTGTTGGCGTACTGATCAGGAGACATGGCAAATTTATCTTCAATAAAATCACCAAGATGGGAGTCATCTTCTTCGCCGATTGGGGTTTCTAAAGATACCGGATCTAAGGCAATCTTCTGAATTTCTCTGACCTTGTCTGGAGTGATTACACCACCCATTTCCTTGGCGATTTCTTCAGCCGAAGGATCTCTTCCCAGTTTCTGTACCAGCTGACGCTGAATACGGGTCATTTTGTTGATGGTTTCAACCATATGAACCGGAATACGGATGGTTCTGGCCTGATCGGCAATGGCACGGGTAATAGCCTGTCTTATCCACCAGGTGGCATAGGTTGAAAACTTAAAGCCCTTGGTATAGTCAAACTTATCAACAGCCTTGATTAAGCCCATGTTGCCTTCCTGAATCAGATCCAGAAACAGCATGCCTCGGCCGGTATATTTCTTGGCAATGGCTACAACCAGTCGCAGGTTGGCCGAAATCAGAGCGTTCTTGGCTTCCTGTGCTTCAGCCTGCAGCTTGGCATCCTCAGGATGTTCCCTGGCTTCTTCAATCTTTTTAGCCAGAATAACTTCATCATCAGCCTTCAAAAGATTAACCCGGCCGATTTCCTTCAGATACATCTTTACCGGATCATTTACCTTGGTATAGGCAGCAGCCTGCTGATAGTTGATGACAATATTTCTTTCATCATCCGGATTGTCCTCGTCATCATCATAGTCCGATTCACTTGCCAGCATATCATCATCTTCAAGTTCCTCTTCCTCAACTTCATCTTCAATCAGATCAACATTGTTTCTGTTAATCCAGTCAAAGAATTCATCAGTATCTTCATCAGTCATATCAAAACGGTCCAGAGCCTGTACAACCGCTTTCTGTTCAACCGAACCGCCTTTTTTAGAAAGCGCAATAAGATCAGCTTTCAGTTCATCTATATCACCATATTTCTTCTTGGCAATTTCACTGGCTGACTTTTCTATTTCGGCGTTTAAAGCTTTAACTCTTTCAATCTCCAGGGCAGCCTGTTCTCTTTCCGAGAAAGTACGGTCACTCTGAGATGGGTTGATTACGCCCTTGGTCGAGCTTTTGATATTCTTGGCTGGCTTTTTGGTAGAGATGACAATCTGTGATCTCTTGGTTGGCTTGACAGTCTTTTTAACCTTTACTTCAGTGTTTTCTTCGCTATTAGTGCTAGCCATTTTTGTTTCCTCCTATTTCTTTCAGCAACTGCAGATATTCTTTCAGATATTCATTGGCCTTTGTTTCATCTGTGGGCAGAAGTTCATTTACTTTCTTCTTTAGAACATTAAGCTTCCTTAATTTGATCTCTTCCTTAACTTTTGACACCGCATCATTAAACAGTGAGCTGTCATATTCTGAGGGAATATTTTCTATCGTAGACAGGGTAGTGATTACATCCTTAACCCTGTCATCATCAGTTTCATCAAATATCTTCGAGAGAGAACACTTATTCTCCTTTCGATATTCATCAATAATATATAACGCAAGCTTCTGATTGACATCCTGAATAAGATAGCCCAGATTTCTTTTATATTCATCCTTGGCCTTCTCACTTGCAGCCATCATCGATAAGATTGTATATTCAGCCTTGGTTTCACCATCAAGCGAATAA
Source organism: Erysipelotrichaceae bacterium (assembly GCA_051893275.1). Taxonomy (GTDB): domain Bacteria; phylum Bacillota_I; class Bacilli_A; order Erysipelotrichales; family Erysipelotrichaceae; genus Colivicinus. The sequence goes on from JBJFHC010000320.1 coordinate 5,848, forward strand.
TCAAAATCTTCTAAACGATATCTATTATAACCCTTTTTATTATTTGTTTGGACACTCTGACCGATTTTGGTCAGATCATAGAGCACATTATAATAATTTCGGCGGTCATATTCATTAGGCAGCAGCTCAATATAAGCGGATATCAGCTGATGCAGCTTCTTGCGATCGTTGTAGTTATCAAGATTGAGCTGTTCCCTGTAATAGCTTATCGCATAATCAATATAGGATATACGCTTTGATACCAGGTCCTTTAAAGCGTGTCTTGAACCGTTTGTAATAATTTCATCCGGATCTAAACCGGTTACATTATTAACTACCTCTACATTGAAACCATGTTCAATCAGCTGTTTTCCATTTTTGATATTGGCACTCTTGCCGGCTTTATCGCCATCATAGAACAGTGTTACATTATTGCTTAGAGATTTAATAAGCTCTATCTGTTCACTGGTCAATGCCGTACCCAGGGCCGCAACACAATTATATATTTCCGCACGATAAAGCGCTATAACATCCATCTGGCCTTCAACCAGAATAAGATTGTTCAGCTTTCTGGCGCTTTCCCTGGCCCGATGGTAGTTAAATAAGCTAAATCCCTTTTTATATATTAGAGTCTCAGCTGTATTAATATATTTGGCTATTTCCTTATTATTCTCAATAATACGGGCACTTAAAGCTATTGGTTTGCCTTCGCGGTTATGAAT
>JBJFHC010000321.1:0-6521 GCA_051893275.1 Erysipelotrichaceae bacterium
ATGTACGTTACACATCAAAGATAAAAGTATAGGTGGTACCGCGCTTTGGCGCCCTAGGTAGCACCTTTTTTGTTGGAAAGGGGTTATTATGATCAACATTAAAGAAGACGAAAAACTAAGCGTCTTAAATCATTCCTGTGCTCATCTGCTGGCACAGGCTGTGCAGCATTTATATCCAAATGCCAAGTTCTGGGTAGGACCAGTTATCTCAGAAGGATTCTATTATGATATAGATCTTGGTGACAAATCCATCAATGATGAAGATCTGGCTAAGATTGAAAAAGAAATGAAAAAGATTGCCAAAGATGGCAAACGTATTGTAAGACATGAAATTCCCAAGGCTGAAGCACTGGAAATGTTCAAGGATGATCCATACAAGGTAGATCTGATTTCCCGAATGGATGAAAACGAAGTAGTTATTTCTACTTATACTCAGGGTGATTTTACTGATCTTTGCCGTGGTCCACATGTTGAATCAGTTAAAGAACTAAAGTATTTTAAGCTGATTAAGTATTCAGGTGCCTACTGGAAAAATGATGCCAAAAACAAGATGCTGCAGAGAATCTATGGTGTCTGCTTCTTCAATCAGGAAGATCTGGACAATTATCTGAATGAACTGGAAGAAGCTAAACAGCGAGACCATAGAAAGATCGGCAAGGAACAGGAAATCTTCATGAGCTCTCCATTGGTTGGTTCTGGTATGCCTTTATGGCTGCCAAATGGTGCAGTGATTCGTAAAAATCTTGAGAACTACATTTATAAGAAAGAAAGAGATCTGGGCTATGATCATGTTTATACACCATGCGTTGGTACTAAACAGCTCTATGTAACTTCAGGACACTGGGATCACTATCAGAAAAACATGTTCCCGGTTATGAAAGTAGATGATGAAGAATTTGTTTTAAGACCAATGAACTGTCCTCATCATATGCTGGTATATAAGAATAAACTTCATTCATACAGAGATTTGCCAGTTCGAATTGGTGAATTCGCAACTGATTTCCGTTATGAAGCTTCTGGTGCCGTTAAGGGTCTGGAAAGAGTTCGCTGCATGTGTCAGAATGATGCCCACCTGTTTGTAAGACCTGACCAGATTGGTGAAGAATTCAAGCGAGTAGTTAAACTGATTCTCGATGTCTATGAAGACTTTGGCTTAAAGAACTATAAGTTCAGACTCTCACTTCGAGATCCTGAAGATACTGAGAAGTATTTTGATGATGATGAGATGTGGAACACTGCTGAAGCTAAGCTTCGTGAAGTATTAAATGAAATTGGCATGCCATATGAAGAAGCTATTGGTGAGGCTGCCTTCTATGGTCCTAAGCTTGACGTTGAAGTTAAACCGGCTGTTGGCCCAGAAGTAACTCTTTCAACCTGTCAGCTGGACTTCCTGCTGCCAAGAAGATTTGAACTTAACTATATTGATGCCAATGGTGAAAAACAGGTACCGGTTGTAATTCACCGTGCAATATTCGGTACATTTGACAGATTTACTGCCTTCCTTATTGAAGAAACCAAGGGTGCCTTCCCATTATGGCTGGCCCCACGACAGCTTGTCATTGTACCAGTAAATGCTCAGATTCATTCAGATTATGCCTATAAGGTCAAAGAAGAACTGGTTAAGAATGGTTTCCGTGTGGAAGTTGATGACAGAAACGAAAAGCTTGGCTACCGCATAAGAGAAGCTCAGATGAAGAAGACGCCTATTGCCTTAGTTGTTGGTGATGGTGAAATCGAAGCTGAAGCTGTCAATGTCAGAAGATATGGTGTTAAGGAAAGCTCAACTATGCCGCTTAATGAATTTGTTAAGATGGTTAATGATGAGGTTTCTAAATTCAGATTTTAATCTTAGTCATAATACTGTTGCAGATAAACCTTATCTGTAACAGTTTTTTTATGAAAAACAAAACAACTTGATGGATTATTTAATTAGAGAATTAAGAAAAAAAGAATTTAAAGTATTAGAAACATTCCTGTATGAAGCAATTTTTATACCAGAAGGTTTTCCTGACCTGCCAAAAGAGATAGTATATTAGCCTGAGCTGCAGATCTATATCAGGGATTTTGGAAAATATAAAGATGATTTATGTCTTGTGTGTGAAGCACATAATCGGATTGTGGGTGCAGTATGGACCCGTATGATTGACGATTATGGCCATATAAGTGATGAAACAACATCTCTGGCAATATCAGTGCTTAAAAAGTACAGAAACTGCGGTATTGGTACCCGACTGATGAAACAGATGCTGAGAATGCTCAAGTCATACGGCTAGAGACAGGTATCTCTTTCAGTTCAGAAAACTAATTTTGCCTTTTATATGTATCAGAAACTTGGATATGAAACCTTTATGGAAAATGAAGAAGACTATATTATGGTCTGCAGACTATAATAATTCATTTTTTGTAATATATTGTCATACTCTACGCAAAGCATGGTTACTTTAATGATTATATTTTCTATAATGAAACCATGAATGACGCAAAAACTATTGGTTTATTTATTAAAGAACTAAGAACTGAAAAAGGCTATACCCAGGCTGAACTTGCCGACAAATTAAATATCAGCGACAGAACAGTATCAAAGTATGAATGTGGCAGGGGAATACCGGATATAGATATACTGCTGAAACTTTCTGAAACTTTTGATGTTTCGATTAATGAAATGCTTAATGGCCAAAGATTTAAAGATTTTAAATCAGAGGCTGATAAAAACCTAATTGAAATATTAAAGAACTTTAAATTCAAGATTATAGCCAGAAATATCATACTTTCAGTTTTACTGGTTCTGATTATATTAAACGCTATATTATATTTTGTTGATATGAATAGAATCAGGACTAATCAGCCAGTACTTTTTTCTACCTGGGGATATGATTATACGGCACCTTTAAATATACCTGAAGAAGAGAACATCCAGGCAATAAACAGATATCTTGATTCACATTACAAAGATTATACTTATGAAGTTCTGCATGTACTTCGGCAGGATGACAGCCATTATGTTTATTCCTGCATCCTGTCAGTTGAAGGAAGAAAGATACCTGCAAAGTTTTATATATCAGCTAAAGATGGTATATTAGATGTATATGATTCCAGGATGGCAAGAGATGATTTCTATGAAGAAGATCTTGCCAACATGTTTGATCAGTATCTGATAGATAGAATTAGGGAGTATGAATAATGGCAGAATGCAATGGCTGTGGCAGAATAATCAACGATGAATATGAGTACTGTCCACACTGTGGAACCAGAAGGGGAGATTTCCTCTTAATGAAATATAACAATATTTCTCAAAAGGAAGATAAAAGAAAGAAAACAGTTAAGATCACGCTTTTGATTATTATGGTTTTTCTGTTAGTTCTTTCTATAGCTGTGCTTATAGGTAAAACCGCTGATAGGGAATATTTAACTCTGCCTGAATCAGGTGTGGCTTCTAAAGCTATAATACCCGATAACTGTTATGGCAAAATAGAATACAACAGCGATGAATCAGCCTATATTACTGTCTCAGATTTCAGTGAAAAAGAATTTGACGGCTATGTAAGCCTGCTGATGAATTCGGGCTTTAATATCGACAGTGAATATTATGGCAGTTCCTTCAGTGCATATAATCTGGAAGGCTATAGATTAAATGCCTACTGGTATAATAATGAACTCAATATAGATTTTAATGCTCCATTAGCATTTACTTCAATAAACTGGCCTTCAAATGGTCTTGGTGCATTAATTCCAAAGCCAGATTCTGACAAATACAGCCTTTTAAATAATTCAAATGATTATTTCAGCTGTTATGTGGGTGATATGGATTATACATACTTCAACGAATACTGTAATGACTGTGTTGAAGCAGGTTTTGATATTAATTATGTCATAAGTGACAAATACTTCTATGGCGACAATAAGGATTCAATATCTTTAAACATCTCATATGAAGGCTTCAACACAATACTGATAAATATGTACTATTATGAAAACACAGGAAATTAATCCTGTGTCTTTTCATATTCCAGTATATCGCCAGGCTGACAGTCAAGTGTTTCACAAATGGCTTCAAGAGTAGAAAAACGGATGGCTGATATCTTTCCGGTTTTCAGTTTTGAGAGATTTACATTGGTTACGCCAACTTTCTCTGATAGTTCCTTGAGGGACATTTTTCTGTCGGCCATGACTCTGTCAAGTCTTAATATAATCTTTCCCATGGTTATAAGGTCTCGTCGGACAGCTTCTGGAGCTCTTGACCATAGGCAAAGACCTTAGCCAGAATAAAGATCACAAAGGCTATGGCCAAAAAAGAAATATCAAATCTGGTATTAACCATAACTGAATCAACAACAGCTGAATTAAAAATATCAAGAGAGAATATATATTTATTGACATTAAAACTGTTGATAAAGGTGATTATAATGTTAATTAAGCCATGTATCAGAATATAAACCGCAATCATATTTAAACTGCTGGTTGAAGAAGGGGAGAATATTTCTCCTTTTGTGGCATTGTTCACAATTGTTTCAAGTCTTCTGACAATCAAATACCAGATTATTGCCAGAGACAGTACTATAAGACAGGTAAATGAAAGCAGATTATAGTTTAATAAGCCTTCAGCTGCTGAATCTTTTAAGCTTAGTTTAAGTATGCCAAGAGTTAAACTTGTACTCATACCTGCAAATTCTCTAAAACCGTCATTTATTGAAAAGAAAAACAGAACAATACATAAAACAATATTTATAATGATTATTCCTTTAACAAATTTTAGAAACTTCTTTGCCAGTTTTAAGGTTTTTTCCATATTCATATGTTATTCCTCCTGGCTTTATTATATATCAAATTATCGATAAACGATAATATATAAATGAAAAATATAAAAAAGCTATCATCCTGAGATAATAGCTTAAGGTTCTATTTTAGTTTTTCAATCAGTTCTTCAATTGTAAGCTCAGACTGTTCGCCGGTTTTTCTGTTCTTGAGTTCGACTATACCTTCAGCTGCTTTCTTGCCGACATTGACACGGTATGGAATACCAATCAGTTCAGAATCCTTGAACTTGACACCCGGTCTTTCATCTCTGTCATCGAGCATGCATTCAATACCTAATGAATTAAGCTTGTCATAGAGCTCATTGGCAAGCTTTACCTGGGTTTCATCCTTGGTTACCATAATCAGAATGATTACTTTGTATGGCGCAATTGATTCAGGCCAGATAATGCCGTTTTCATCATGTGACTGTTCAACAACGGCCGCCATGGTACGGCCAATGCCTATACCATAGGAACCCATCCAGACAAGTTCCTGTTTATTTTCCTTATTCAGATAGTTCAGGTTCATAGCTTTAGAGTATTTGGTACCAAGCTTGAAGGTATTTCCAACTTCAATACCCTTGGTGAAGTTAAGTGGCTTGCCACATACCGGGCAAAGATCACCAAGTCTGGCATTTACAATATCGCCAGATTTTTTGACTTCAAAGTCGCAGATATTGGCGTTTATGTAGTGATAGCCTGCTTCATTGGCACCACAGACAAAGTTATGCATGGTCAGTACTTCATTATCTACCACATAGTCACAGTTAAGTCCAACTGGACCGGTAAAGCCTGGTACGGCGTTGGAAGTGGCGATAAGGGCATCATCCGCAAAGTTTACTTCAACTGCGCCTAAAAGTTTCTGTACCTTGGTTACATTAAGTTCTCTGTCACCTCTGACAAAGAAGACAGTGAACTTGCCATCAATGTTCATTAACAGGGCCTTAACCGAATTGGCTGGATCAGTATTTAAGTATTCGCATACTTCTTCAATGCTTTCCCTGCCAGGTGTTGCGACTTTTTCAATAGTCTTTAATTCCAGAGTCTGAGGTCTATCAGCTGGTACAACTGGGGTTATTTCAACATTTGAAGAATAGCCGCATTCATCGCAATAGAAAATATTATCTTCTCCGGTTGGTGAGATGGCCTGGAATTCTTCCGATAAGAGACCTCCCATAATACCGGTATCAGCTTTTACAATGCGGTAGTCTAATCCAATTTCATCAAAAGACTTCTTATAGGCATTAAACATCTTCTCATAAGATTCATTTAGTCCTTCTTCATCTGTATCGAAGGAATAGGCATCTTTCATGACAAATTCTTTAACACGAATAAGACCGAATCTGGCACGTGGTTCATCACGGAACTTGGTCTGAAACTGATAAAGATTGAAAGGCATATCTTTATAGGATCTGATTCTGGAAGCTGCCGCATAGGCAAAAAGTTCCTCGTGAGTTGGGCCTAAGACAAATGGGCGATTGTTCCTGTCTTTGAGCTTGAAGACAGATGGGCCAAAGTTCTGCAGTCTGCCTGAATCTTCATAGTATTCAGAATCAATCAGGGCGGGCATTGATACTTCCTGAGCTCCAGTTTCATTCATATTTTTACGAATGATTTCCTCGATTTTTTTCATCGTCCTTAAGCCAAGTGGCAGCATCATATAGACACCGGCTGAGGTCTTTTTAATAAAGCCGGCTTTTACCAGAAGGTTGCCGGAAACGGAATCTT
>JBJFHC010000322.1:0-6508 GCA_051893275.1 Erysipelotrichaceae bacterium
ATCTGCATCAGAAGATAGTCCAATAAGGTTTTAAAATGCCTGAATGCATTTTCATCTTCATTAAAGAACAGGACATCACTGTTGCGAATAGAAATGTCACAGCCATAGATTTCTTTAAGATATTTAAGGTTTGAATCATTGATACCGGTCAGTTCCATCAGCTCATCGGTATCTATTTCTTTTAAACGATATGTAAAATGCTGCATAAAAAAATTATATAAAAAAATAGTGATTTAATCACTATTTTCCTCTTCTTGCTTTGCGTGCTGCTTCTCTCTTTAATCTCTTTGCAACACCAGGTTTAACGTAGTATTCACGCTTTCTTGCCTCTAAAAGGGTGCCATTACGCGATACCTGTCTCTTGAATCTTCTTAAAGCGTCATCAAGCTGTTCATTTTCTCTTACTACTACTCTTGCCATGTTTTTCACCCCCTTTTATCGAGCTAAAATATTATATCACAGTTTTATCTGTTTTCTACTTCTTTTTCTTCTCTCAGTCTTTTGTTCATATAGCGTATAGCTATATCCTTGTCACCTTCATAGTTCTGTTTGATTAAAGACTTATAGAGAAATTTCTCTGAACCCTTGCCCAGAATAAAGAGATTGTCATTGCGGTTTAGAAGCTCTACAGCTTCCTCAATAGCCGCAGTACGGTCTTCTATTTTAAGACAGCTGGCCTTTTTAACAAAAGAAGAACCCAGTTCCAGATAGTCATCTATGTCCCGCTGCAGAGAGTCATCTTCGCTAAGTATGATAATATCTGCAGCACGGTCACAGGCTTCGACTATATGCTGAATACGGTTTTTGTCGTCTGTGGTGTTAATCGAAACAAGTACAATAGTTCTTCTTTTTTTACCTATCCTTTCGGCAAACTTCATCATTCGCTTATAGGAATCAACAGTATAGGCACAATCAACATAGATATTAAAGTCAGAGTAGTTCAGTCTTTCAACCACACCATCAATCTGACCAAGCGATGGTATAAGAGCGACAAGTTCATCTAAGTCATAGCCATTGGATACCAGTGCTGCAATGGCAGCTGTAAGATTATAGATATTATTGTAGTCTATAAGCTTGGTCTCAATCAGATAGGTGCTGGAATTATATTTTAAAGAGAATCTTGATCTGTTTGGCTCCAGTATAATATCACCAATCTTAAAATCCGCTTCTTCATTAAGACCATAGGAACATTTATTGATGCCGGCCGCCTTATAAAGCACATCAAAGGAAGGATCATCGGCATTTAAGACAACACAGGTTTCTTCATCCAGGGTATATAAATATCTGATGTAGGTTGAATAGTATTTTTCATCAAGTATCTTTTTGCCGCTGGCTGTATTGGAATAGATAAAACAGTCCGGTACCATGAAATTAAACTTCTTAAATTCCAGAGACAGATAATCCGCTTCCAATGTACAGGCTTCTACCCCATTTTTAACCAGTTCACATAGAAACTTCTGGCTATCAATAGTCGGTAAAGAGGAAACAGTAGAAATAAAAGAGTTCTCCTGGTATCTTATGCCACAGTTGCCGATATAGCCGCATTTTTTATAGTTATTAATAAAGAAATTAATTATTTTCGAGATAGTAGAGCGTCCATAAGAACCGGCTGTCAGATAGGTTTCCAGTTTGGAACTGGGGTTATCATAGAAAATATTGCTTATTTTGGCTAAGATATCATTTACATCAGCTACCCTGATATATATGGCATTCAATGAGGTATCAATATCTTCGGAATAAATAATTACTCTGGCTCCATTTTTAACCGCTTCCTCTACATATTCATGACCGTTATATTTAACTCCCTTAAGACAGAAAAAGATGGAGTTCTTCATCGGCAGTCTGGAATCACAGGAAAGCTGATTGACTTCTACCGCCGGGGCATTTTTAATAAGTTCACTTAGCAGCATATACCCACCACCCTGTCATTTATGACAGATTCTATTTTGACATTAATTATTTCACCACAGGGATATATTCCATCAACTTCGATATAGATATATTCCTTTGAATAGCCATATGATCTGTTGCCTTCATTTTTTTCTATCAGTACTTCTACCGTTTTGGAAATAAATGATCGATAGTAGTTTAAAGTATATTCTGATTCAATTTTCTGTATCTGTTTCAGTCTTTCTTTTTTTACAGATTCTTGCAGGTGTCCTTCCATCTTATCAGCCCTGGTTCCTGTTTTACGTGAGTATGGGAAGACATGCAGAAAAGAAAACTTTATTTCTTCCAGTTCTTTTAAAGAATTATTCCATGTTTCTTCATCTTCACCAGGGAATCCCACTATCAGATCAGCTGATACTGAAATTTCAGGCATTAAAGAACGAATATAGTTTACCCTGTCTTTATATTCCTCAATGGTATATGGCCTGTTCATGAGCTTTAAAACCTTATTGGAGAGCGCCTGTACCGGTATATGCAGGTGTCTGGCTATCTTTTTGTTATTTACCATCAGATTCAGGATATCATCACTTATTTCATTTATTTCGATGGATGAGAGTCTGATAGTTTTAAGTTTCTCTATTTTAATAAGATCGCAAAGCAGATTATAGAGATTGTAGCCATTATCATTGTATCTGCCGGTGTGGATACCGGTAAGCACGATTTCTGAATAGTTTTCGGAAAGCTTAATAGCTTCACTTAGAATATCTTCATGTCTGGCACTTCTTTCTCTTCCTCTTGAATATGGTATTACACAATAGGAACAGAACTGGTTGCAGCCATCTTCAATCTTTAAGAAAGCTCTGTCCTTGCCAGGATATTTATCTAAAGGCAGGAACTCAAAGGAGGTTTCTTTTAAGTCTTCAACCATATTGGCCTTTATACCAGACTTAATATATTCTACAATTCTGTCTTTATGGCTTGAACCAATCAGAAGATCAACATCTTTTAAATCCGGCAGCTCTGGCTTGATCTGCACAAGACAGCCCACCACCACGATATAGGCATCAGGGTTTCTTCTGCGGGCCTGATGGATGAATTTACGGGTCTTGGCTTCAGCGGTATTGGTTACGCAGCAGGAAAAAATGATATAGATATCGCTTTTTTCTTTGAAGTCGACCATTTCATATTCTTCAGAGAGTTTATTTTTTACATAGGCTGATTCATAGTCGTTTACTTTGCAGCCTAAAGTCATTATGGCAAATGTTTTCATCACTCATATACCTCACTTATTATACTGCCAAGATAGATGGCGGCTGTTTCAGCACGCAGTATTCTTTTGCCAAGTGAAATGGATCTGAACCCTTTTGACAGGAAGGCTTCATATTCTTTTTCACTGAAACCCCCTTCCGGGCCAATGACAAAAGTAATACTTTTTTTATTTTTGAGATCTGATTTGGCACCAGGGCTTTCCTTTTCATAGGCTATAAGATTTAAGTCTGACATGTACTTATCAATATCTTTGAAATCAATCGCATTTACTATTTCAGGAACAAAGTTTCGGTGACACTGTTCGCTGGCTTCGGTCAGTATTTTTTTATATCTTTCCAGTTTCTTTTCACCTTTTTTCTCTTTGACAATGCTTCTTTGGGCGTTATAGGGAACTATTCTTTTTACTCCGAGTTCGGTCAGTTTCTGCAGGATGAGTTCAAATTTGTCACTCTTGATTAAAGATATTACTGCAGTTATATCAATATCGAGTTCATTGTGTTCATCCAGATATTTTTTAATTAAAGCTTTATCTCCTTTTAAAGAAGCCAGATATATTTTCCCCTTAGAATCACACAGGCGGAAAGTTTCGTTGGTTCCTCTTAAGACTTTTTTTAGATGATAGAGTATATCGTCTCTTAATTCTATTTCATCGTTTAATGTAAGTTCTGTTTCTATAAAGTACTGCTGCATATTAACTATTTTAACAGATAAAAAAAATCTTGGATATTATTCCAAGATTTTATAATTTAAGTTTAATTTTTACTTATTTCTTCGAACCGATATTCAGTACCTTGTTTACCAGGATTCCAAGAATTAAAGCTGTTGCGATACCAGTGATCTGAATTACACCGAAGTTTAATACCAGACCGCCAATACCAGTAATCAGGATAGTACCTACTACAAACAGATTCTTGTCATCACCCAGGTTTACCTGCTGAATCATCTTTAAGCCAGATACAGCGATAAAGCCATACAGGATTACACACATTGCACCAAATGAGCATGATGGAATAGTATTTACAAAGGCTACAAATGGTGAGAAGAATGAAAGCACAATAGCCATTACAGCTGTGCAGATGATTGTAGCAACTGAAGCATTCTTGGTTACAGCTACACAGGCAATTGATTCACCATAAGTTGTATTTGGGCAGGTACCAAAGAAAGCGCCAACCATTGAACCTACACCATCACCAAGCAGAGTTTTATCTAATCCTGGTTCTTTTAATAAGTCAGTTCCAATGATTGAAGAAATATTCTTGTGGTCAGCAACATGTTCAGCAAATACTACCAGAGCAACTGGAGCATATAAAGCCAGAATGTTGATGTACTCAGCAAACTGAAGCTTAACTGAACCGCTTGAGATTTCCTTGAAGGCATTCACAAAGGCAAAGTCAGGTACACGGAAGAAGCTTGAGAAAGTTACAGGTGCAAAGTTATTTACCAGTGCTGAGAAATCCATAATCTTTAAAGCTTCATTGCCGGTTGCGTTACCGATTAATGTCAGGATTGTTGCCAGAACATAGCCAGCCAGTAATCCAATGATGAATGGAATCAGCTTACCCATACCCTTAGACTTGACAGAAACAATAACTGTTACAAGCAGAGTAACTACAGCTACCGCAATGGCAACCAGTGAATAGCTCTGGCCATTGCCTGAAGCCTTAGTGAAATCAGAAATAGCTGCACCAGCAAGTGAAAGACCAATCAGAGCAACAGTAGGACCGATTACTACTGGTGGCATCAGCTTGTTAATCCACTCAGCTGAAGTGATCTTGATAATGATTGCGATAACAACATATACAAGACCGGCGAATATTGCACCAAGGATTAAGCCGAAGTAGCCAAAGGCTGTTGCCGAAGCCATTGATGACAGGAAGGCAAATGAGCTTCCTAAGAATACTGGAGACTTCTTCTTGGTGAAGAAGACATATACCAGTGTACCTACACCTGCACCAAACAGGGCGGCTGCAGGGTCAAGATTTAAGTTCTGTACACCAGATGCATTAACAATAATTGGAACAACGATTGTAGCTGCAATAATGGCAAGCAGCTGCTGGAATGAGAAGACAATTAAGTCCTTGAATTTTGGCTTGTCGCCAATACCGTAAATTAAATTCATGTTTTCCCCTTTCTTTATGAATTCTTTACAAGATTCACACATAGACAGCCATCTATTTCCTTAACACAGACTGAGATGTGCTCATCTTTGGAAGTAGGAACATTTTTACCGACAAAGTCTGGACGTATTGGCAGTTCTCTGTGTCCTCTGTCAATCACTACCGCCAGCTGTATATAGTCAGGACGGGCAATATCCAGTATTGCATCCATCGCACTTCTCACAGTCCGGCCGGTATAGATTACATCATCCACCAGGACTACGGTTTTATGATTGAGGTCATAGTCAATTTTGGGTTTGACGTTGAGATTAGGTTCTGGGTATTTCTGTGAAAGATCATCACGATAGTAGGAAATATCCAGTTCTAGAATCGGGACTTTTACGCCTTCAATCATTTCGATATTGGCAGCAATCATTTGAGCAAGCGGCAGTCCCCTTCTTTTGATGCCGACCAGCACCAGGTTTGAGGTTCCTTTGTTTCGTTCAATAATTTCATGCGCAATTCTTTTTAAGCTTCTCATTATGGAAGCTTCATCCATGATTTCAGTATCCATATTCTTCCTTTCCAGAAGGACCTTTAATAAAAACAGTCTTGTTAAACAAGACTGAAAATATCAAAATGAAAATATTTCGTCTTGCCGGTATCTCGTACCGATTTAAAGAACCTTCTGGTAAAAATATTACACTTTTTTAGCTTTTTTTGCAATATTTTGAAAAAAAGTGAGGAATTTTTATTTTTTTTGACAATAACAATATAGGAGGAAATAAATTTATGACAAAAACAAATCAAAGAATGAACGACGATTCGTTCAGAAATCTCTTTACTTCTAAGGGTACACTATCACATATTGTAAAGAAGTATACCCCTGACCTTGAGGACTTTGAAATCAGTGAAATTGAGGAGTGCCTGATCATCGATGATATCAAAGACTACTACAATACATCAGCTGAGGGCGTAAAAAGAAAAGATATCCGTGCTGTCTGTCATCTTGAATGTGATGATGCTTTAGAACCAGAAAGAATCTATTATTCAGTCAACTACATTGAGCATGCCGATGAAAACTATCTCAGGGAGATGCTTAAACAGGACTGTCTGGATCTTGGTCTTACAGGTGAAATGAATAATACTTCTTTTACGGGTTACAGTATCTTTTTCTGTAATGTGGGACATAGGCCGGAAGTAGAACATGGCAGGATGATAAATGTAGTTTTAAAAGAAGATGGTGAAGAACC
>JBJFHC010000323.1:0-1707 GCA_051893275.1 Erysipelotrichaceae bacterium
TATGGTCTCAGCCATTACCTTTGCGATGGGTTCAGGAATTGGCGTAGCCTTCTCAAGTATTTCGGTTATTGTCTATCAGGGATTATTGACACTATGTGCCTCATTTCTGGCACCGGTCTTAAGTGAAGAAATGATTGCCTTATCATCAACTATTGGTTCATTATTCTTAATTGCCATTGCGACCAATATGTTGAATATAACCAAGATAAAAGTAGCCAACCTTATCCCGGCCATGTTCATGCCTTTTATCTATCAGGCAATTCTATTGATTCTATAGACTCTGGCTTCATAGGGTCTTAGATATTCTGAATCATTTTCATAGCTTCTAAGCACTAGCTCACCATCAATATGATGGTGATTCTTTCTGGTTTTAGATGTAAGATTCATCAATACAATAAATTTATCATCCTTATATTCTCTTTCAAACATAAAGATATCATCATCAGTCTTATGTTTCTTAAAAGAACCATAGATTAAACACTTATTATCATGTCTTAACTTAATAGCCTTCTTATAGTAATTAAGTACAGAATCAGGCTGTTTAGCTTCATTTTCCACATTAATACTTATATAGTTTGGATTTACATTAAGCCATGGTTTATGCTTTGAGAAACCGGCATATAATTCAGCATTCCACTGCATTGGGGTTCTTACATGGTCTCTTGAGCCATATAAAAGATGTTTCAGTGCTTTCTTCTTATTGGCACCATATTTCTTTCTAAAGGATTCATAGACACTTAGGGTTTCAATATCCTTATATTCATCAAGCTTCTTAAAAGGATAGTTGGTCATGCCTATTTCTTCTCCCTGATAAAGATATGGTGTACCTTTAAGTGTCATTAACAGGGTTACCAGTAATTTACATATTTCATTATTATATTTACCGCTATGATCAACCTTGGAGTTCATTCTTGGTGTGTCATGATTGTTAAAGAAAAGCGTAGGCCAGCAATGGTTTGACATTTCTTCCTGCCATCTTGTCAGTTCTTTAACCGTCTTTCTAAGATCTACATCATAGACCATATATCTTATTTTTCCCGGATTCTCCAGATGGTCAAAATTAAAGGACTGGTTAAGTTCGTCGTTGTCATCACCAGTTAAGTATCTAGACATATAAATCCCATGCCCAGGGCATTCACCAACCGCATAGGCATTATGCGGCCTTAGCACAGCTTGATTGAATTCCTTCAGGTATTCATCAAGATGTGGTCCATGGAAGTATTTCTCTATGCCGGTGAATCCGATTAATTCACCAATCTTTTCATTTCCATTGCTTAATTCATTTTCTTTAGAAATGAGGCAGGCTACATCAAGTCTGAAGCCATCAGCTCCTTCTTTTAGCCAGTAGTTGGCTATTTTATACATTTCCTGTCTTAGTTCTTCGTTATCCCAGTTTAAGTCCATCTGTTTGTCACAGAAAAGATGCAGGGCGTATTTATTTCTTTCTTTGAAATATCTCCAGGTATCGGTCTTGAACATTGATTCCCAGTTGTTTGGTCTGTCTCTCCAGATATAGAAGTCATCATAGGGTTTAATGCCTTTAAGTGATTTTTTAAACCATTCATGTTCATCTGAGGTGTGATTCAGTACTAAATCAATTATGATTCGCATGCCTCTTTTATGTACTTCTTTGAAAAGTCTTTTTACATCAGAGAGTTCACCAAATTCTTTCTGTACTTTATAGTAGTCTCTTACATCATAGCCATT
>JBJFHC010000324.1:0-1704 GCA_051893275.1 Erysipelotrichaceae bacterium
TTTATTGCCTGTCTGACTTATCTTTCGGTTACTGTATCAATTCGAAACGGTGGCATGGAAGCCTTTCTCTTTACCAATAACCGTATTCTTTCAACGATTATTGGTGTCCTGATTGCCCTGTATGTGAATACATTCCCACATATTCATCATGAAAACAACAATATTCTTTTTCTTGTCTCGCTGGATAATGCGCTTTATAACGACAGGAACAGAATTGAGGAAGAGGATATTCATCTGATCCGGGATTTATGTAATACTAAGCTGAAAATGACCTATATGTCTTCAAGGCCAAGTGATTATATTGTCAATTCCTTTAAGCCAGCCAAGTTAAGGCTGCCGCTGATTGTGATGAATGGTACAGCTATCTATCATCCTTTAAAGGATGAATACAGTGACATTAAATATATAGATGATGACGCAAGGAGATTTATTGATTCAGTTATTGATGAAAGCGGGATTAATGCCTTCCGTTATGTCTATAATGAAAACCGTTTTACCTGTTTCTATGATTCACTGGATGAGCAGGGTTCCCGAACTTATTTCATTCAGAATACGCATAAGCAGATTTCAGAAGTTGAGGCACGGGTAAAAGACAGTCTGAAGATTTCCATGTATTCAGTTGTCAATAAGGCAGAGGTGATTGATGGTCTGTATGAAAAGATTAAGGATACTGAGAATATTCTGATGTACAGTTATGACTATAAATTACTTGAGGGCTATAAGATTTTAAGAATCATGCCAAAGAGTTCTTCCAAGAAAGAAGGTCTTGAGGAGCTTAAGAAATATATCGACTTTGACTATGTGGTCTGTGTAGGTGGCAGAAGACATGACCTTGATGCCATAGAGGCAGCTGATTTCTCTGTATGCCGTAAGGGCGCATCGGAGAAGATAAGTGATAAGGTTGATTATTTTATTGATTCTGATAAGCCACATAAGATTCTTGATCTGATACTTCGCATTTATCACAGTAAAGATTATCGTAAAACTATAGAGAGTCTTAAGAAGCTGTGATAAGATTATTTCATGAAAATTCTTTTTATCGATATAGATGGAACTTTATTAAACTATGAATATCAGCTTCCTTTAAGCGCAAAGGAAGCTGTTTTAAAAGCTAAAAACAATGGTCACAAAATAGTCCTCTGTACTGGCCGTTCTTTTCCGGAAATAGTTGATGAAGTCTGGAGTGTAGAACCCGATGGTTTTATTGGCGGCAATGGAGCCTATGTTGAATATGACAGCGAGATTCTTTTTCATAAGGTAATACCATATGAAGAAACAAAGAGGGTTCTTGATCATTTAAAGGAAAGAAAACTGGAATTCTTTGTGGAATGTAACGAGGGTTTAATTGCCTCTAATAACTTTAAAGTTACAGGTGACAGGCTGATTAAAATATTTGCGTTAAATAAGGGTTTAACTAATCCGGATGAACAGACCATTGAGAAGCTTTTTCCAACCATGCAGTTTAAGGGAGAAGTCTATCGCGATGATTTAAACAAGATTTCCTATTGTCTTAACTCTTTAAGTGATTTTGAAGAAATGAAGGAGCTCTTTCCCGAATTTGATCATTATGTCTGGGGCAACGACAAGTCAAAGGCGGTCTTTGCGGATGTGAGAATCAAGGATCTGAATAAAGCCAGTGGCGTTGAGGTGGTACTTAATCATCTGAACAAAAAAACTGAGGATGCGATAGGCTTTGGTGATGCC